>JBNLDB010000164.1:0-3779 GCA_050304115.1 Sulfurovum sp.
CGATGAAAGCCATTCAAAGATATACCGGTGTAGCTTTTGATTATCTGGATTATGAAAAACTGGACGCAGAGGCACAAGCGTATATTGACAGTCATGTCATTCTCTTTTCAAATCTCTTTGGTCCCATCCGTGCTTCAGACCTCATCCCTGAGTATAAACTCAAACAGGGAGAATCTGTGGATGGCATCAAAACAGAGAAGTTTTACCATGAACACTCAGCCGCACTGATGGAAGCATACCTGGCTGAGGATGCGATACTCGATCTGCGCGCAGGCTTTTATGACAAGTTCTATAAACCTGCCAAACCCTACACCACGCTCAAGTTTATCAAAGAGGGAAAAGTCGTGAGCCATTGGGCAAAGGCTTATAGAGGCATCGTCCTGCGTGAGATAACCAAAGCGGGCATAAAAACCCTCGAAGCGTTTATGGAGCTACCTATAGAAGGACTGAGTATCAAAGAGATCCAAACAAAGAAAAATAAAACTGAAATCATTTATGAGATAGGGTAAAGATGAAACTCCCTAGTGATGCAACACTCTATAAAGTATTTATTTTTCTTTTAGTACTGATGGTTGTATTGGGTATACTATTTGATACAGATTATAATTAAGGAAAAGCGATGAAAGAAAATCTTTTTGAAATGGGTGCACATTTTGAAGAGGGATGGTCATCGGACAATAAAAAGAAACCCTCTCAAAAAACCTCTACAGAGATCAGACCACCAGAGAAACATCAATTGCATGTTGCAAAAGAGAAACGACGAGGTAAAGTGGTTACCATCGTCAAACCTTTTTACTTAGATAAAACAGATCTTCAGGCTCTGCTCAAAACGCTTAAAAAAAAGCTTGGTACAGGAGGTACGCTCAAAGATGAGAGTTTAGAGTTCCAAGGAGACATCCCTGAACTGCTCCGTACCTATTTGGAAGCGTTGGGGTATCGGTTTAAAAATTAAACCTACTCCATAGGACCTATTTGCCTATTGCCAATGCGTACAGTACCATTTCCTTATTCTCTACAAATGCATTGACCTCGTCATCATAATAGGCCCCGATACCAGAACACCCTATACCCATATAGAGTGAAGCCATATAGAGCCTGTGTCCTATGATACCGGCTTTCTGGTAGAGTGCCTGATAGTTTTTCGCTTTAGAAGTAAGGAAAAAGGCCACGGCTCCCTGCATGGAGAGCGTATACTGTTCCAAACTCAAATACCCCGCTTTTCTGGCAAAGTCTCCATACTTGATATACTCGCCTTCTTTATAGAGTCCCAACGGCATGTCAAGCACCCGGTTGACGACGACATAAACAGAGACCTCTTCATCACAGTCACTGAGTACAGGCTGGTGTATCGTTTCCATAATATAATTGAACTGCCCCTTGGTAATCGCACCTTCATGAAAACCTCTTTGGGATCTGCGTGTAAAGATCGTCTCTTGAAGCTTTTCCGTATTATAGGTAAACGTCGGGGCCTTCACTTCTCTCCTGCAGGCTTCCAGTTCCATGGTTTCATGGTACGCCTGTTCAATAAGTGGGTTGGGCTCAAACGTTCTGCTTCCATCCACGTAAGGAAGTGCAAACTCTATGGGTGATATTTTTTGGTCCTGTATCGGTACCGCCATAGAACATCCGGACAACATCCACTCTCTTCCTTCAAACCCGAACATACGGTTCAGTTTCTCTCTGTCTATAGTATAGACCATCTGTACAGCTTGTGCCTTGAGTAGCGCAGCGGCTTCTATACTACCCAAAAGATGTCCTGCATCAAGAAGACAATACCTGAATGCACGGTTTTTATATTTCCAAGAAGAACGGAAATAGACAGCAGAAACCAAGAACAGATACCCCTCCATCGCTGTCTCGTACCCAAAATAGGGTTCTAAGCCTTCATCATCGGTAATATGCTGGAGCAGTGTCAAAGAGGAAGAACTCACCTCATAATGATAGATGCCATCTTCTATACCCTTTATGCCTCGTGCCTGAAAATAGAGTTCGTTAGGGTAGAGCGCTCCTGCAGAAGGGTTGATACGCAAATAATACTCTCCGCTTGGATAACTTTTCTTTGCCGTCAATCCTGCGATATGATAGAGAAAGTTGTCTTCTTCTTTTTCCAGATCCAGTTTTCGTTTTTCATAATGCTCTGGATAGTTTTTATAGGTACTGGGTTGATCCTCCCAAGAGAGCCTATTAGGGTTGGTACGTACAGAATTGTAGGAATGTTTGGTTGTACTATGGTACCAGAACATCAAAAACCTCAACGTGTTTTTGTTTCAACGCTTCTATCTTTTCACAGGCTTTTTTAAATAGATCTGCATGTTCAATACCCTCTCTGCACAAATGCTTATGTCTTTCATAAGAAGCTATGACGGTTTGCGCTTTTTTCTTCATATCTTTGCGGTTACGTTTGATATGCTCAAACGTGATAGCCCCATTGATCAACCCCTTTGCCAGGTTGGCCAATGGATGCTTGTTGAGTCTCAAAGGATGCCATGCCTCTTCCAAGACTTCATGTGCTTCAAAATACGCTTCTTCATCCAATAATAGAAGGTATTCTTTCAGTGCACCCTCCAAGTCATGATTCATTGTCAACATTCTCTACTCCAACTCTTTTTCCATCTATTGTATCGCTGCTGTGCTGTTCATGATAGACATAAACAGCTACTTTATATAACAAGCAAGATACTTGTCCCTCTCTTCGGATTTGCTTAAAGCAAATAGTTTATTTCAATATTTCGTGTATCATTGATTTAATATATCATAAAGTAGCTGGACATGACAAAAGAAAAAGATGACATCAAAGAGCGTATAGCCATAGGATGCATACGCCCTGAAAGTATACGATACATCGAATATACAAATGGAATATAAGCTTTCGATATTTCCTACGACTTTACCTACGATCGTCACTTCATCAGGAGAAATTGCCTGAGGTGGATACATACTGTTATCAGAGATAAGCTCTATCATCCCATCTGCACGCTGCTGAATACGTTTGATGAACAATCCACCCGTAGTGGATGCGATGAAGATACCGTTTTTGTTGATATTGGTTTGTGTTCTATCGATGAACACAATGCTTCCATCCTGCAAAGTCGGCTCCATCGATTCACCATCCACATGAATCGCTTCAAGTTCTGTATTACCCAGTCCTACCATACTGTGCATGATCTTCTCATCGATATTGATCACCTCATAGTTCTCATCAAAGACCTCTGCACCCCCTCCTGCACTCGCACGGATATCTGAAAAATAGTGCACCTGGAAAAACTTCTCCGTCTCCTCTTTGAGCATATCCACAGCCTGGTCAAAAAAGAGCCAGTTCACAGAGATCTTCTTCAATGCACAAAACTCCAGGATCTCTTCATAAGGAATGGAGTTCCGTTTTTTCATGGTCGCAAATGTAGCCTGAGGGATATTCAATGCCTGTGCCACATCTTTGTCAAACACTTTTTTCCCTAGAGTACTCTCAGAGAGTACATCTTTCAGTTTTTCTATAATTTCACTCAATACTAACATTTTCACTCCTTTTTTACTTATATATGACAAATTATAAGATATTTTTCTTAAAAGTATGACAATTTGACATATTTTACATAAATTACCATTTTACTATTGACTTATCTATTTGTAGTTGGATATACTACAGTATAACAATTAATAAAAGGATTAACATGAATTACAAAGTTTATAAAGAGTTGGAAGAATACTACTTTGAAGTAGTTAAGGGCTTATTTAAGTCAAAAGAAACATTTAAAGAGTTTTTAACGTTCGTAGCTAATGAA
>JBNLDB010000165.1:0-3777 GCA_050304115.1 Sulfurovum sp.
AAATATATGTGGGATGAACCGGGATATAAAAGATTTTTTATCCTTTTGAATTTCATCTTCTCTGCCATCTATATGCTGGTGATGAGTAATAACCTTGTGATCCTTGCACTTGCCTGGCAGCTTATGAGTATCAGTCTCTACCTCTTGGTATCATTCAATGTGGCATCAAAAAGTGCGGTCAAGAACGGGAGTTGGACCATGCTGATACATAAAGGGGCCGATCTGCTCTTTATCCTTGCAGTGATATTGACCTATCAAACCTTTGGCAGTATAGACTTGGGAGAACTGAGTCAAACATGGCTGGAGATGTCCAAAAACCCTATTGACAACCCTACTATTTTCGTGATCGGGTTACTTTTCTTAGTCGCTGCCATGATGAAATCTGCGATCGTGCCATTTCATATCTGGCTACCTTATACCTCTGAAGCTCCTACACCTGTATCGGCTTTGATGCATGCGGGTGTGGTCAATGTAGGCGGTATCTTGCTGAATAAACTGGCTTTCCTCCTCCTATTGACACCGGCTGTACTGAACATCGCATTTGTGATAGGACTCTTCACTGCCATTTTTGCATCGGTCTTGATGCTGGTAGTACCGGATATCAAACGTTCACTGGGTTACTCAACTGCGGGACAAATGGGCTATATGATCATGGAGGTCGGTCTTGGTGCCTTCAGCCTGGCGATCTACCACCTTATGGTACACGGTGTCTTTAAGGCAACGCTCTTCTTGGAGTCAGGCGGGCTTATACGTTATGCGAGACATGACCCTAACATTCCACAGCGTCTCTCTTACAAATTGTTCTGGGAAGAGAAAACAGAGCATAAAAGCAACAAAACGTTCAATCTTATTGCACTCTTTACCATCCTGCCGCTTCTTATATTTATCGGGGTGAAAATGGTGTTGAGTGAAGAGTTCTTTGAATTTAACGCAGCGATCGTAATCCTGGCATTTGGTTGGCTCACCGGTACCCAACTCTTCTTGTCGTTCTTTAAGGTTTCAAGATCAGACTCAATCAAAGTGATCTTAGCGCTTGTGAGTTCTTTTATTATTATCCTGTTCACTTATGAGTTCATCGGATTGGCATTAGAACATTTTATCTATGGCGAGAATGCCCTTCTTTTCTATAGTGCAGCAACACTCAATGTCACCATCATCATGTCCATGGTTGCACTGGCTGCGATTATGATCATTGGGTGGCTGTTTATGTATAAGCAACACTTTGTGGATATACAAAAAAGTGAGAGGCCTAAGAGAACAAAATGGTTATTTTATAAACTCTTGGCAAAAGAGGCCTATGTCTCTGACTTTTTTATCAAATATATTAAAATTTTCAAGAAGGGTTGAGTATGTTAATGAACATTATTTTATTGGTATTAGCTGCAGGAGTGCCCTATTATCTCGTTTTGGAAAAGAATGAAAAAATGAACAGTGAAAAGATCTTCTTGATAAGCGCTTTTTTACTGCTTTGTGCCATTGTGATCTCTACCTTCGTAGATACTCATTACTCTGCTCTGCTGGTGAGCGTTGCATTACTGAGTGCGATGTTTTCTATCTATAGGGCGACCAAGACGACCAATTTTTATAAGTTTGGTTACTATTTGCTCTTTATCAACGCACCTTTTTTCATGTTGTTCATACGAGAGCAAGGGGTACTGTATAGTCTGTCGCTATTGATCACACTGGCAGGTGTCTACTCCATAGCAAAACACTATGACAAATACTATGGAAGTGCCAATTATCACGGGATCAGCGGTACAACCTTGGCCACACCTTATATAGGTGCGTTTTTAACCGTCTATTTGATCACACTGGCGCTCTATCCGCCTTTCCCTAATGCACTCTTTTTACTGAGCAATATGATCAAAGAAGAGACAACACTGCTATGGTATATCGTGGTTGTAGTGGTATTTTTTGGTAACTTCGTGATCGCGATGAGAGTGATGCCAAAAACTGTATTTGGAACACCAAATACCAATCTGCACTATGTGGATCTTACCTCAAAAGAGAAGGTGATGCATTTTGTTATTATTATCGCACTACTTGGTTTAAGTTTTATTGGATTTAAAGGGGCTATCGCATGAGTATATTAGAGAAACTGAATGCCGTTAAAAATACCGTACCGCACTATTGGCCTATCGGTTCATTCATTCATCACAATCCACTTAAAGGGTTTGAACATCTCAACTTTAAAGAGGGACTTGATAAAGCCCAAAGTATTTTTGGCGGTAGAGTCTATATGGAGTCATCGTACTATCTGAAACTCTATAAGGAAGGGAAGATCGATCCTAGCATCCTGAAATCAAACCTGGAAAAAATTCTCGAGATAGACGGTCTGGCAGAGTATTACGACCTGGCTGAAAAATGTCTTTTGGAAGTTAACCCGAAATGGAACAGTTTCAGAAGTTCTGCATCAATTACTGAGCATAAGATCGATGAAGAACTTTTGACCTATCTGGATGAGAAGTTCTTCTATCATAATAAAGAGAAATGGCGTAAAAAACTTACAAAGCACATGACACTGTATGAGATCAATGACATCCTTTTTGACAGAGATGATAAAGAGATGATAGAAAAAGACGTGATCGAATATATATCACGTTTTTTAGATGAAGAGCAGACAACACTCACGATGTCAAATAGAGACCTTGGGATGTTCGAAACCTTTAAGCTCTATGAGAATCTTGACTATGCAGGTGATTCTGAAACTTTTGTCAAAGAGGCACTTGAAAAGCTGCAGGTTGCAGAAGAAGATATAGAGAGAAACCTTCTTAAGCATATTCTGAAGCTTCATGGCTGGGCAGGGTTTATCAAATATCGTTCCGAAGATCCGAACTACTATTCGCAGCAACAGAACCCTTCCTCTTTGATGGATTATCTGGCAATCAGATTTTACTATGAACTCAAGTACTTGAAACATAGGAAGATCAGTAACTACAAAGCACTAGCAAGTTATATTGAAGACAATAGTGCTTATGTGTTACTCAAAATACTGAAACATAAAGGCAGCTTGCCTGGGAAATTCATCGATGCGATGGAAGATCAGAAGAATTATGATGACATCCTGGAGAGCTATACACAATACGTACTTCAACTCGATGCGAAGCAAGTACATCTTGCAAGTGATCATCTTGGCAACACAGAGATACCATTGACTGAACTTGCGAAGATCATGGAGACACTTAGAGAAGAAGAAGGATATGTCTGGCTGAAATCGCTTGAAGACAGTTACATACGTTCTTATGTGGATGAGTTCACCACTGTACCACAAGAGGAAGAGGAAAAAGCGGTAGCTTCAGCTACCTTCTGTTTGGATGTAAGATCTGAAGTGATCAGAAGACAGATTGAAAAGAGTGGTCCATACCAAACCTACGGTGCGGGTGGATTTTTAGGTCTTCCGATCGCATTTGTCGAGTTTGATAAATCACATGAACTCTTTTTATCTCCGGCTATCGTAAAAGCGGGGAATATTGTATTTGAAATACCAAAAGAGTTTTATGAGGACTATAGTTCCAAAAAAGGGATGAACAAGACAACGAAAAAAGTACTGAGCGATCTTAAGAACAACCCCTATACACCTTATATTATGGTTGAGGCAATCGGCTGGATCTTCGGTATCAATCTCTTTGGAAAAACATTTTCACCACGAAGAACACAGAAGCTTTTTTCAAAACTGAAACCTCAAAAGCCAAAAACAACGTATACCCTGGATAAGCTCTCACCCGAAGAGATCGAGATGTATGTCAATAAACTTCATACACATATCATCAGTGAAGT
>JBNLDB010000166.1:0-3768 GCA_050304115.1 Sulfurovum sp.
TTATGTCCCTAAAGATTGATTCTCTCCTGTACTGTGCCAGCAGGTTTAATTATTTTTCTTTCAGGAGCATCATATTTAGCCCAATAAGCTACATACTAACAGTCGTTTGCTATAATATGCCCAGGTCTTTCCAAAATACATTTTGGAATCGACTTGAGGTACCACTAATAGGACACAAAACGAACAAAGGCCCTCTTTACTACGTTGTCACTGGGACAACTTCAGCAGTTGGCTCAAACGACTAGTCGTTTTAAAGTTTCTACTAGTTATTTTTATAAAATATGCGGGCGTAGCTCAGTGGCTAGAGTTCCTGCCTTCCAAGCAGGCTGTCGAGGGTTCGAATCCCTTCGCCCGCTCCACTTTCACAAATTATTTTACACACATGATCAATATGCGGGCGTAGCTCAGTGGTAGAGCATAACCTTGCCAAGGTTGGGGTCGACGGTTCGAACCCGTTCGCCCGCTCCATCCCATGTGATCTCTCACCCGAATCCCAAACTCTTAATTTCTTTTGCTATAATCCCTTTTATAAAAGATAAGGCATAGTATGAAACTCGTTGTGGCAATTACCGGTGCAAGTGGTGTTCAATTGGGTAAGAAGTTCGTTGACTTTTTACCCGAGCACATCGATGTCCACGTGATCGTTTCCGATAACGCCCTCACTGTAGAGTCCTTTGAGAACAAAAATGTCACTCTGCACGCCAGTGAGAATATCGCAGCGTCTGTCTCTTCGGGTTCCTTTAGAGTCGATGCAACAGCGATTATTCCTTGTAGTATGAATACCTTGGCGAAGGTGGCCTGCGGGATCAGTGACAACCTTGCCACACGTGTCGCAGCTGTAGCGATCAAAGAGCAGAAGAAGTTACTGCTTGCACCCAGAGAACTTCCGTTTTCTGCCATAGCATTGGAGAATATGCAAAAATTGGCCATGCTGGGAGTCATTATCGCACCGCCTGTGATGGGATACTACTCTGAATCCTCTTCTCTGGAAGATATGGAAAAGTTTATCATTGGCAAGTGGTATGATGTGTTAGGTATTGACAATAATCTATATGAAAGATGGAGTGAACATGAGTGAAAATAGACGTGCAATATACCCCGGAACGTTTGATCCTATAACCAATGGACATATAGACATTATCAGTCGGGCATCTCACATGTTTGATGAGATCATCGTCGCCGTAGCAGACTCAGAGGCCAAAAAACCGATGTTCACACTTGAACAACGCATCAATATGGTGAAGGCTGCCACCAAAGAGTTTACTACAGTCAAAGTTATAGGATTTCGAGGTTTGCTTGTCGATCTTTCAGATGAGTTAGAAGCAAATATCATTGTAAGAGGCTTAAGAGCCGTCAGTGACTTCGAGTATGAACTTCAAATGGGGTATGCCAATGCTTCACTTAAAAAAGAGTTGGAGACCGTTTATCTGATGCCGAGCCTGGAGCATGCTTTTGTCAGTTCATCCGTGGTTCGTTCCATTCTAAACTTCGATGGAAAGATAGCACATCTTGTGCCTGCTGAAGCATTTAAACTCATAAAGTGTGTCCTTTAATGTATGTACTTTTTGAGG
This sequence comes from Sulfurovum sp., assembly GCA_050304115.1. GTDB lineage: Bacteria > Campylobacterota > Campylobacteria > Campylobacterales > Sulfurovaceae > Sulfurovum. Next base: position 1,572 of record JBNLDB010000166.1, read on the forward strand.
GCATAGACACCTGTGGGAAAAGTACACAGATCGAACTGATCTCACAAAAACACCCTGAGATCATAATAACACATGAACCAGGCGGCACGGCATTCGGGAAAAAGGCCAGAGAGATACTTCTGTCTGATTCATTGGCTTCCAAACGTGCAGAACTTCTGCTCTTCTTGGCAGACAGAGCGGAACATTACCAGGAAGTGATCTCTCCAAATCAGGATAAGGTGATCATCTCTGACAGAGGTTTCCTCTCTGGTATAGGGTATGCATTGGCAAACGGAGACTTTGATTTTGATGAACTTGTGAGTCTGAACCGCTTTGCACTTGAAGGCCATTTCCCTGACAAGGTCATCTTGTTTTTGACCGACATGAAAACACTGGAAGAACGCACTTCCATGAAATGTCTGGACGGCATTGAGCTTAGAGGCTTGGAGTACCTTTTAAAGGTACAGGAGCATATGAAAGAGAGTATACTCAAACTGGGTATACCACATCTTTTTGTAGATGCAACAGAAGATATAGAGACCATACACACACATATAACAGACTATTTAAGGAATACACTATGATCAACCCGCTACGTGGAATGAAAGACCTCACTTTTGAAGAGAGCGAACGTTTTGAACATATCATCAACACTGCATCAAGTATTGCAAAGCGTTACGGATATGGATATATCGAAACACCTATTCTTGAAGAGACAGCACTCTTTAAGCGTTCGGTAGGAGAAAGCTCTGATATCGTCGGTAAAGAGATGTACCAGTTCATCGATAAAGGTGAGAATGATGTCTGTATGCGTCCTGAAGGAACAGCAGGTGTGGTACGTGCCTTCATCTCTGCAAAACTTGACCGCCAACCGGTCAAACAGAAGTTCTACTATTATGGGCCGATGTTCCGTTATGAGAAACCGCAAAAAGGGAGACTCAGAGAATTCCACCAGTTTGGATGTGAGAGCTTTGGTGAAGCATCGGTCTATGAAGATTTTACTATCATCACCATGATCGCGCAGATCTTTAATGCATTGGGTATCGGCTATGAACTACAGATCAATTCACTTGGTTGTAAAATATGTATGCCAAAGTATAAAGAGACACTGGTTAGCTCGTTCACAGAAATCAAAGAGGAACTTTGTGAAGATTGTAACAGAAGAATAGGAACCAACCCTATCCGTGTACTTGACTGTAAAAATGATAAATGTCAAACATTGCTTGTAGCCTCTCCTAAACTTAAAGACTACCTTTGTGAAGAGTGTGACCCTGACTTTAAAAAGCTTAAAGAGCTGTTGAATCAAGAAGGCATTCAGTACACAGTGAATGACAACCTTGTAAGAGGTTTAGACTACTACTCAAAAACAGCATTTGAATTTGTAAGCAGTGAGATCGGTGCACAAAGTGCTATCGCAGGTGGTGGACGCTATGACAGGCTTGTTGAGTTCCTAGATGGTAAACCGACTCCTGCAGTAGGATTTGCTCTAGGCATCGAGCGTATTATGGAACTTGTGAAAATGCCTGAAAAAGAGGCTGAGGGTTACTATATGGGTGCGATGACTCCAGATGCTATCCCATCACTGCTCAAACTTGCAACAAAAAAACGTCTTACGGATAAAGTAACAGTTGAGTACAACTCCAAAGGTTTTAAAAGCCATATGAAAGGTGTAGATAAGGCCAACCCTAAATATGCTGTTCTCATTGGTGAAGATGAACTTAAAAATGAAACCGTATGGATAAAAGATATTGAAAGTAACGAAGAGCGAGTCATTGCTATCAATGAACTCTAATGTATCATACGAAACCAATAGGTTTCGTATCTATTCTTAAGTATTAGAAGTTATACATCACACCTGCAAGGATTGCGTTACCATGCGGTCCTTCTATCAATGAATGTTCATACTCAGCTATCAATTTATACTTTTCATTGAGTGCATATTCAATACCTGCACCAAATACAAAATCATCTTCTCTCTCATCGATGTTAAGTTCTGAGATCTTTTCCCACTCAAATTCATATCCTACTTTACCGAAAATACCCAGATTATGTGTCGCTTCATATGTGTAAACGAGGTCTAATGCTGATGTGTGGTATGTTGATCTAGCCTTTATCTTTTCATTTGCCGTGATCTCATACACCGTGTTCCTTCCATAAGTATAATCATACTCAACTGCAAATCCATTGCCAAGTCTGTACCCTACATCAATACCAAAAC
>JBNLDB010000167.1:0-3725 GCA_050304115.1 Sulfurovum sp.
TCTTCACCCACGCGAATGCCGGCGATCTCTTTTGCAGTTGTTGGAGAAAGATGCGCAAGTCCTTCAAATTTAATCTGTGTAACGTTCTGAGCTGAAAGGAGTGAACCAACAAGCATCCAAAAAAGTAGTATCTGAACCAGTGCAGTCTTTTTGATCATCGTAAAGCCTTAGTGTAATTTGCCAATATTCTATCTGTTTTTCAATAAGAATCTCATAAGAAACAGATAAATCATGCTATACTCTTCCAAAAAATGAGGTAGGTATTTTATGGCTAAAATTAAAGTCGGTATCGTTGGTTTAGGACTTATGGGTGGGTCTTTAAGTCTTGCGCTTAAAAAGCACTCCAAAGACTATTATTTCCTAGGACTGGACCACAATGAACTCCACTGTTCACAAGCACTTGAACTCGGTCTTGTAGATGAAATATCCCACTCTATTGAAGCCCTCAAATACTGTGACATCATTCTACTGAGTATCCCGGTGGATAGTATTATCTCTGTTTCTCAACAGTTAGGTACCTTGGCTGATACCTGTACGGTGATCGATCTGGGAAGTACCAAAGAGAAGATCTCCCTTTCCATCCCTGCTGGGATCCGGCACAATTTTGTAGCGGCACACCCTATGACCGGTACTGAAAAATTTGGTCCTACTGCCGCACTTGAAGACCTCTATAGGGATAAAGTGGTGGTGCTTTGTGACCTTGAAAAAAGTGGGCTACATCAACAAAATGTCGCCAAAAAACTTTTTACTGATATCGGCATGAATATCGTCTGCATGGATGCAAAAGAGCATGACAGACATGCTGCTTTCATCTCCCATATGCCCCATGCGATCAGTTATTCCTTAGCAAACTCTGTGATGGCACAAGAAGATTCCAAAAGTATTATTGCACTTGCAGGGGGTGGATTTAAAGACATGAGCCGTATCGCGAAATCTTCTCCCAATATGTGGGAAGATATCTTCCGACAGAACAAGACCAATGTACTTGAAGCCATCAACTCATTTCAGTCGGAACTGAAAAAATGCCAAAAAATGGTAGAGAATGAAGAGTGGGAGACGTTGAATGACTGGATGAGAGAAGCCAACAGGTTACATGACATTTTAGACTGACACGGCTTCATTACCATCGTGAGACGCTTCACGGCTGCTTAACCCGATCCACCATCTCTTTCAGTATTTTTTTGTCTATCTCTACAGATCTGTCACCATTCTTACGGGCATAGAGTTTACGGACCATCTCTTCTATTTTGGCATCCTCACTCATATGACCATACAAGATCTTCAATGCTTCCGATTCGCTATACGAAGTTGCCGTTCGTCTTGTAATACGGGGCAACCATCTTAGTGTAGACATGAAGAGCATACCTAGAGCAAAGGCTGCGGCCAACATCCACCATGCTACACTTTTTACCTCTACCTCTTTTTCGACGACCACCTCTTTGGTCTGAGCAGATTGCGATATATTGGTTTGTACCATACCGTTTGTATGAGGTTTTACAGTTGGTGAAGTTGCAGTAGAGGGATTTTTAATGGTAATATCATAGGCATTCACAGTAAGTGATTCAAGCTGTTTATCTTTTGGTCTTAACATGGAAAAGCTTCGTGCAGGGATCACAAAGTCCTCATCAGCTATAAAGGCAAAACTTTTACTGTAACTGCTATAGAGTGCTCCATCTACAACCTTTGTCTCTATTTTAGCCTCATCGCTATAGACGGTTACACCATCGATCTCATATTTTGGGAATTCAAAACTTTCCAGGTTTCCCTTCCCCTCAATCTTCACGGTCAGATTGACCGGTTTGTTGGCTTTTACCTCCTGTGCATCGATCGTTGTATCGATCGTGAAGTCTCCTACGAGATCACTTTCTTGTGCTTGAGGTACTACTTCTATCTGCAGACTATTCGATGCTGCCTGCTTCCATTTTGTTCCAAAGGTCATCCCGAAGATATCTCTTCTGCCTCTGTCTGCGACACCTACTTTGGCATAGGCCGGGCTTACTGTAAAATTCCCTTCTGCTTGAGGGGTAAGAAGATAGCGTACTTCCTGCACTTGATAGTTACCTTTGATATAGGCATTTTGCTCACCCCCCTCTGTGACGGTAAACCCTGGGAAACTTGGCGGTGTATACTGTATATCCTGTGAGAGTCTTACACCGTTCTTCAAAGCAAAATAGACCGTCACCATGAGAGATTCACCTACCATCGCCTTCGTTTTGTTCGCACGCATCTGCAAAGAGAACATATCACCGTTCTGCCCTAGTGATGCACTGGATTTGACGATCTTTATCTCTATGGGCTGGGTGTTATACTTTTTGCCATCGATAGTCACTTCATAAGAAGGGATCGTTACGTTTTGATCAGGCACAAAAGTAAAGATTTTTGTCGTCGCATGCTCACTCTTCATTTTTCCGTTGATATAACTATAGGAACTGCTGCTTCCAGAATTTGTCCCGATGACTTTATGTCCATCGATCCTTTGAATATCCGGGAATTCTACGTCATCTCCTATGGCTTTAATGCGCAGCTCAACAGCATTACCACTGACAACCTCTGTACTTGATACCGTGGCCTCTACACCATCGGCCCGTATCACCTGTAAAACGAATGTGATCACCAATAATACCTTACCAAGGTTTCGCATCTTCACTCCTTTGACCTTTTTTACCTTCACCCATCTGATACATCATCGTAGGTGTTTTTTTCTGTCCCATCTTTTTCATAAGACGTTTTAACTCTTGCTCTTTGAGCTTCTCCTCTTTACTCATCTTCTTGGGCTCTTTGGCTTCAGATGATTTGTTATCGCTTTTTTTCTCTTGGGGCTTTTTCTCTTTTTGGGCATCGGACTTGTTTTTATCACCCTCTTTTTTCTTCTTATCTTCTTTCTTTTTTTGATCTTTGTCTTTTTGATCTTTTTTTTGCTGGTCCTGTTTTTTCTTTTGATCTCTGTTTTTTTGTTCTTGCTGTTTTTTGTCCTGATCTTTCTGCTCTTGATTCTCTTTTTGATCCTGCTTCTGCTTATCGTCTTTTTGTTCCTGGTTCTTATTTTGATCCTGTTGTTTTTGTTTCTTTTGTTCCTCTTCTTTTTGCTTCTGTTTTTTAGCTAACTCAAGGTTGAATTTTGTATCTTCATCCTCTTTCTTCTCCAAGGCTTTTTCATACGATTCAATAGCCTTGTCCCACTCTTTTTTCTGGAACTGAGCGTTACCGATATTATGTAGCCTTGTTGCTTCCTCTACACCTTCAGCCTTCTCATAGGCTTTGATCGCCTCATCATATTTTTTATCTTTGTAGAGGGCATTTCCTATGTCATACTGTTTTTGAGGGCTCTTGGTCTCCAAACTCTTTAACAGGGCTGCACTCTTTCCGTACTCTTTGGCCTCATAGGCCTCATTTGCCTCTTTGATGGTCTTGAAATCTGTAATCCCGGCATGCAGCAATGCACCTGTACTCAGCAACCATAAGATCACTCTTCTCATACTTCTCTCCTTCTAGGCATCGAACTCAATGCAATGAGCAGCAGTAACAGTCCAAGCCCCAATGGATAATAGAAATATTCCACACGCTCTTTCACTGTCACTTCACCCTTCTGCTGGTTTTGGTATTTTCCTTTGATCACAGAAGCCAGTTGCATGATATCTTCCTTTCCCGTACTTGCTACCACATACGCACCCTCATTTGCTTTGGCAACTTCCCCCAGTGTGTCATTTCTTTGCGTGATCGCTATG
>JBNLDB010000168.1:0-3708 GCA_050304115.1 Sulfurovum sp.
TCTGTACCCTTAGTGCAATGGTGATCAGGTCAACCACAGCCCATATTTTTCATGTGGGTGATGCACGTATCTATCGATTAAGAAATGATAAGATGGAGCAGTTGACCGAAGACCACCGTATGTGGATCACACAGGAAAAAAGCTATCTTGGGCGTGCCCTGGGTGTGGATTCGGATCTGAAGATCGATTACGATACTGTACCCGTAGAGATCGATGACATCTTTTTATTTATGACAGACGGTGTCTATGAATATGTCAGCTCTGCACTTATGATCAGTATCATCGAAGCATGCGATGGTGACCTGAACGCTGCTGCAAAACAAATCGTAGAGACAGCGTATGAAAATGAGAGTGATGACAATCTGACCATTCAGATCGTCAAAGTGGAGACACTGCCCGATAAAGATGCCAATGAGATCCAAAAACAACTGAGTGAAAAACCCCTGCCGCCCCTACTTGAAGCACGTATGATGTTTGACGGGTACAAGATCATCCGTGAGTTGAGTGCCAGTCATAGAAGTCATGTCTACCTGGCTGTGGATACGGAAACCGATACCTCTGTTGTGATCAAAACACCTTCCATTGATCTTAGTGAGGACAAAGCGTATCTAGAACGGTTCCTGCTTGAAGAGTGGATCGCCATACGTATGAACAATGCACATTTGGTCAAGTCATATCTGCAGACACGTCAACGTAATTATATTTACAATGTGACAGAATATATTGATGGTCAAACCTTGACCCAGTGGATGATCGATAACCCGAACCCCACCATCGAAACCATCCGTGAAATTGCAGAACAGATAGCCAGAGGCTTGCTTGCACTACATCGTCAAGAGATGATACATCAGGATCTAAGACCCGATAATATCATGATCGATAGTACAGGCACAGTGAAGATCATTGATTTTGGTTCGACCAGGATCAAAGGGATCATAGAAAGCAATGCCTATATGGAACAGGAGAATATACTGGGAACGGCACAATACTCTGCACCGGAATATTTTCTTGGAGAGGTCGGTACAGAAAGGTCAGATCTTTTTTCACTGGCAGTGATCATCTATCAGATGATTTCCGGTGAACTTCCTTATGGTACACAGGTAGCGAAATCTACAACCAAAAAAGCGCAAAGAAAATTGAAATATAAGCACTTACATTCCGATACCTATGAGGTACCGATGTGGATCGATGAAGCACTGAAAAAAGCGTTGAAACCAAACCCGTACAAACGTTACGGAGAGTTGTCTGGATTCCTATATGACCTTCGACATCCCAATAAAACTTTTTTAAATAAGTCCCGACCACCATTACTGGAACGCAACCCCGTGCTTTTTTGGAAGATGGTCTCTTTGGTGCTCTCCATCATCATTGTGGTATTGTTAAATCGATAAAATCGAAAATGGTTATTTTTTATACAATCAGTTGAATAATATTGGTTAAATTAAGACTATACTAGTGGTATGAAAACTATGAAGGAATCTTGTCCTCCTTTTTGTTTATTGCTTCTGGTTTTCTAGTAACTTTTTCATTTAAAGTGTATCATTCATCGTTGTCTGTATACTTCCTTTAATCTTGTCCAAAGTATGAAAAGTTACTTCCCTCAAAATCATCATATCCCCTATGAAATGATCATTGACCATAAACCTTATAAAGTGCAATATTATATAAGGTTTTGGTGAGGTTTTCTGACGTTTTCTCTTTCATATCGTAAGATGAGTATCGCAAAATCTACAATGCTTTTTCCAGAATCTCCTCTAGCACTTCTTTGGTATAGGTTTCAGCCAAGCCGAAAGCTTGAGCATGCTCGCTAGCATTCTTTACGATCGCATCAAGATCACTCTCTGTGATCGAAAGTTGTGAAAGTCTGGTCGGCGTACCGACTTTGTTGAACCATGACTCCAGTGCCTCTATTCCTTCCAGAGCACTGGAGAGTCCAAAGAGTTTTTGCGCAAAACGTTCGAACTGTGCTTCGTTCTGGGAAACGTACCATTTCATCCATGCCGGCATAATGACTGAAAGCCCTGCACCATGTGGTACATTGAAAAGTGCAGAAAGTGTATGTTCCATCATATGGTTCGGAAAACTGTATCCTTCTACTCCCAGATAGGTCGTGCCGTTTAAGGCCTGAGTCGCAGCCCATGCGAACTCCCCGCGTGCATCATAATCATCCTGATCTGCCAGAAGTGTTTCTGTGGTTTGCATGACCGTGGCAATATTCGCTTCGATATAAGCAGCAATGATCTCAGGATGTGATGAAGCTGTAAAGTACCCCTCTATAGAATGGGCGATAATATCTGCTGCAGAGTAGGCCAGGTACTCTTTAGAGACCGACTTTTGTAGTTCAGGATTGATGACGGATACCTTTGGATAGAGGTGTGGTGAAGCGATTGAGAATTTTTGATTCGTTTCTTCATTTGTAACTACGGCGAAAGTGTTCATTTCACTTCCTGTTGCCGCAAGGGTGATAATGTCAAATACCGGCAGTGCCTTTTCTATGACGCTTTTTCCGATAAAGAAGTCCCACACATCACCGTCATACAGACTTCCGGCCGCTATAGCCTTTGCACTGTCCAGTACAGAACCACCACCGACACTGAGTATGGCTTCAACACTGTGTTCCTTTGCCAGATCTACCGCTTCGTAGACTTTTGAGAGTACCGGGTTACTGACGATCCCTCCCAGTTCAACATATTCTATACCATTTGCTTCCAGACTGGCTACAACAGTATCGAAGAGACCGTCTCTTTTGATACGGTCACTCCCGTAGATAAGAAGCACTTTTTTGATATTCTCTGCAGCGATATACTCACCGATATTTTTTTCTTTGTCTCTTCCGAACTCTATTCTTGTTGGATTTTGATAAGTGAAATTGACCATTTATAATCTCCTAATTAATATATGTCGTATTATAGCCCCATTCACTACAGAACAAAGTTACAGCTTTTAAAATCTATCTACAGTATGCCAATCTCTTGGCCATAAGAAGAAAACATTGATTAACACGTAGATAATCAATGCTAGCCATGGTGCTATAAAGGCTATCTATAAATAGTACAATTCTTTCTTATGCTTGCATAATTCTGCAAATCCGGACATGCAGTTGCAGCGTAAACCATAGCTTTTTAATCGAAAAACTTACTTTGAAAAGTGCTGATAGTCTTTCACTCCTGACCAGTCACCACCCCATGTCCAGCCATGTTGTTTAAATAGCTGAACGGCTTTATCGTGTTTGAGTAACACTGCTTGATCGGCATAGGTATCATTTTGGTGTACTCTTTTTCTATAGGGCGCGGATGCTTTATGGGAGATATACCCTTTTCTTGAAATATAGGGATTCTCTATTGGATTGATATCGATGGCTTTCCCGTAAGCGTGTTTGGACCATGTTTTACTGCCGGTTGCAGACCTGCAATTAAAAGCCGATGTATTGTCTGACTCTATGGAGTGCCAGTCGCTCCCTTTATAGTCACTCACCAGGCGCATTTTCCTGATAGGATACCCTATCTTATACAGTGCTTCGAAGATCTCTGTCACTTCAACAGAGACCTCTTTATGCACGATGAGTTCACCCAACTGCTCGCCATTAAGCTGCTGAGCGCCGCCTTTGGGATCGGTCAAGGTTGGCTGGCCGTCGGCACCCACATGCAGACCGGGCAGTGCCGGAATTTCCACATCCGCCAAGGGGGCCAGTACCCCGCCCTCGGACAG
>JBNLDB010000169.1:0-3692 GCA_050304115.1 Sulfurovum sp.
ATAAGATATTTTTTTCTAGCAGTGGTATTGGTAATGTTTTATGGATGTGGAGAGGATGATGTGTCTAAAGCCCATTTGATGGAAGGGGTGACTAAAAAACAGGATGTAGCGGTACCGGATCAGAAAAGCCCTAAAGAGGTGAACGAAACTTTGGAACTTCAAAAACTGGTCGGGGCCAATCAGATCACTTTAGCAAAAATCGAAGCAGAGAAACTTCAGCAACTTAAACTATTGGAACTGGAGCAGACAAAACTGCAAGCGCAAGAGAGATCTAAATTGGAAGAGAATAAATTGGCGTATGAAAAAGAGCTACAGGGGATGAAACTTGCCCAGGAGAAAGAACTCGCTTTGCTTCAGGAAAAACGGCTTCTATCTGACCAGGATGAACAAAGCAGACTCTCTCAAATCGTGCTCATCGTAAGTACAGTGCTTGTATTGCTTATTTTGCTACTTCTACTATGGATGCATAAGAAGAACAAAGCCCATGAAGAAAAGATGCAAAAAGAGTCTTTAAGACACGAGGAGTTTATGCAGGCAAGTCAGCAGCATCATGAGAAGATCACGAAGATGCTGGATATCGTTGTGGATGAAAAGACAGATAAGAATGGCAAAAAAGAGTTGGGAAAGCTGCTTAAAGAGCAGGGAGGGACCCCATCATTACTCTTAGAAGAGAAAAAAAATAAATAGATTATTCAGGGGAAGGAAAAACAATGGGGTACATAGTATTAGCCGTGCTGATCATCACTGCACTTTATCTTATCACCATTTACAATAATTTGGTCATTCGAAAAAATCGAATTGAAAACGGATTTGCACAGATACAGGTACAGCTTAAAAGACGCTATGATCTTATCCCGGCTTTGATAGAGACAGTCAAAGGATATATGAAGTATGAGCAGGAGACACTCGAGGCAGTGATCAAAGCCAGAAATGATGCCAGTACAGCATTGTCACATATTAAGGAAGTCATCCACCATGCCAAAGATATCATGATGCTTTCAAACAAAGAGCAGACACTGGTCAACAAGCTTGGCGGGGTACAAATGTTGATGGAAGAGTACCCGGAACTGAAAGCCAATGAGAGTGTATCTCAATTAATGGAAGAGCTTGGAAGTACAGAGAACCGTATTGCATTTGCCAGGCAGGCATATAATGATTTTGTCTACAGTTTCAATGCATACAGGCAGTCTTTCCCTCAAAATCTATTGGCAGATCGTTTTGGGTTCAGCGAGGACGCTTCTTTGCTTGAATTTGAGGATTCCAAGGCGATACAGCAGATGCCTGGCACTTCACTGTAAGGGAGAGTGAGTGAACTTTTTTGAAGCACAGGAGAAGGCCAGGAGAAACACGTGGCAGCTTATCATGCTGTTCATACTTGCTGTGGCAGGTTTGATCTTGGTGACGACACTTTTTATTGGATGGTTCTATTTTCAGTATATTACACAGGATAGTGCACCGTTTTCTTTTGAGAAGTATTTCCACTCTCCGATATTTTTTAGCGTGAGCCTGATAGTTTTTATCATTGTTGCACTTGGAGCACTCTATGAGTATTTACAACTTACAAAAGGAGGTCGAAGCGTAGCAGAAGCCTTGGGAGGAAGACAGCTTATCCCAAACAGTGCTGATGAAGCAGAAAAGCGATTGCTGAATGTGGTTGAAGAGATGTCGATCGCATCGGGTATCCTGACACCGACAGTCTATCTGCTTGAAGACAATAGCATTAATGCATTTGCCGCAGGTTTGACGATCGATGATGCAGTGATAGGCATTACAAAGGGGGCGGTAGAAAAACTGGACCGTGATGAGCTCCAAGGTGTCATAGCACATGAGTTCAGTCATGTTTTTAATGGCGATATGCGTCTGAATATGAATCTTTCAGCAACGCTGTACGGTATTACGCTTATAGCGATGATCGGTGAGCTCATTGTGCGGCACCTTAGAATTAGAAGTAGTTCACAGAGTAAAAAAAGCGGAGGGAACAGCCTGGCGTTGCTTGGATTCGGTCTCTTGGCGATAGGGTATGTAGGTGTATTTTTTGCTTCTATGATCAAAGCCTCCGTGAGTAGAAACCGTGAATATCTTGCAGATGCAACGGCAGTGCAATATACAAGGTACCCTGCCGGGATCGCTGGGGCACTCAAAAAGATACTCTATTATCACTCCGATATCCATAGCCCTTCAGCACGCAGCTATGCACACTTCTATTTTGCACAGGGGGTCAGTTCACTCTTTTCAACACACCCTTCATTGAAACAACGTATCCATAGAGTAGACCGTCAATGGGATGGGAAACTCCACGAGTATGAGAAAAGTGTACAGAAAGTCATATATGGTGAGAAAGAGGATCAAAAAGAGAAGCAGGAGCGATTTATCCAGAGTGCTGTGGCCGCGGCAGTGTTGAGTGCGGGGACCATAGAAGAAAATGATGTGGCACAGGCACACGATACAGTTAAGAAACTGGATCCAGAGGTTAGAGAGAAGCTCAATGACCCGCTTGGGGCACAAGCAGCGATATTGGCACTTTTTTATGAGGAGACTTACAAGGAATCACTTTTTGCCTCCCTCAAGAAGTACAATCCTTATCTGTTATTCGAGTTTGCAGATCTACTTTCAAATGGGGTAGAGGTGTATCAAAAAGAGGCTGTCATGATCGTCTCTTTGGCACTCTATGCATTAAAAAGTCTGTCGAGTGAACAGTATCGTAATTTTGATAGTTTGATCCAGAAATTTGTTGATATCGATAAGAAGGTTTCGATGTATGAGTGGAGTCTGCAGTATATTGTACGGAGAAACCTGCAGATGTATTATAGAGAGCGAAAGGTGCCAAAAAAATTGAAACATTCACATCTTGGTGCCGTTAAAAGTGAACTGGAATTGGTCTTCTCGATGCTGATACAAGACCAGTATGAGAGTGAAGAAGCAGCCAGAAGGGCCTATGCGGATGTCATGCATACGATTGGTGCCGGGGCATTACAGTATCGGTATTCAGATACAATTTCTCATGAAATGTTTGAAGATGCAATGAAGGAGATAGAACTTGTGAAACCGGGGGTTGCCAAACGTATTTTTGAAGGGGTGTTGCACTCGGTGAAAGTCGACAGTATGGTTACACCAAGTGAAAATCTCTTTGTGCATGCCATGGCACTGCTTTTGCAAGTGCCACTACCCAGAGAGTTCTCTTTACAAAGAGAGGTTAGTTAAACCAGCTTTTCACTCTGTCAAATGCTGATTCGAAAGTACTTTTGTGGGGTCTGCTTTCTACGCCATACGTCTCCTGAAGTTTTTCGAGGAGCTCTTTTTGTTCATCATTGATCTTCTTAGGAAGTATCATACGTACTTGTGCGATAAGTCGTCCTCTTCTTCCGGTATGTACATCAGCCACACCTTCACCATTGAAGACGAACTGTTCCTTATCTTTGGTGCTCTGTTTAAGTTCGAGTTCCAATTCACCGTCAAGTGCAGGGATGGAGATGGTTTCTCCTAGGATCGCTTGCGTGAAGAATACAGGTACTTCTATATAGATATCATTTCCATTACGGATGAAGTTCTCATCTTCTTCGACATGGAAGGTAAGGTAGAGATCACCACGTTGTCCATTTTTGGCTTCGTTTCCATAGCCTTGCGCTCTAAGGCGATTGCCTGAGTCCACTCCGGCAGGAATGTTCACAGTGACCATATCTTCTTTGTCATGA
>JBNLDB010000170.1:0-3631 GCA_050304115.1 Sulfurovum sp.
TCAAGCTCACGTACAAACTCAGGTGTTTCATAGTAAGCAGCTCTTTCTGAACCATTAAACCCTATCCACTTTGCATCTTTTTTGAGTCCTGCTTGATCAAGAATGTCACTTAAACGCACACCTTTCCATGTTGCACATCCCATAGCACCTGAACCCCACTGGATACCACCGGCAATAGGTTTAAATGCAGAACGGCTGTTACCACCACATTGAAGAACAGCTGTGACTTCTACCTGCTCAAATTTTGTTTTAAGGTCATTTAGTGAGATGTGAAGTTCTTTCTCTACAAGTCCATTGATGTGGATAGTGTAGGTATCCGGATCTATATGTGTCGGGATATCCGGCATATGCCAGCGCACAAAGAACTGATCATTTGGCGTAAGTGTAGAGGTGAATACCTCTCTAGGTGTTTCTAACAAAGGAGGTCTGTCAGAATACATGATCAATGGTCTTTTTTCAGGAAAAGCAACACTTGATACTTTTCTATTATCAATAGGTTGAGTTGTTTCCCCAGCTTCTAGTGTACTAGTTCCTACAGCTGCTGCACCAGCAGTTACAATAGCTTTTTTAAAGAAGTCTCTTCTTTCCATAACATACCTTTCAGTTTGAGATAATAAATTATAATTATTATTATTGTGATTATGGGAGATTCTCTCTTAATAGATACTGAAAAGTGGCCTTTTAGCGGGCTAAATGTACTTTTTTTAGCTAGATATTGGTATTAGCCCACATTTTATTATCAATCATATTTACTTATGAATAAGAATATATTGATATATAAAATTTAAAGATGTATATTACTCTATGGTGTTATATGATCGATCACCTGCATCTCCCAAGCCGGGTATAATAAACTTATATTCATTCAGTCCCTTATCAATTTGTGCAATATATACATCTATATTCGGATGTTTTCGTTCCAAAACAGCCATCCCTTCGGGTGAACCGATGATGTTGAGTGATAGGATCTTTTTCGGTGCTTTCCCTTCAATCACAGAGATCGCATCACAGAGTGACCCTGCAGTCGCTACCATCGGATCAACGATAATAACGGTTTTCCCTGTACACTCAGGTATACGGTCATAGTAAAGAATACTCTGATGGGTATTTTCATCGCGTTTCATGGCAAGAAATCCAGAAGATGCTCTGGGAAAAGTGCAGTAACGGCCTCTATCATAGGCAGGCCTGCACGCAAGATAGTGACAAATATGATATCTTCTTCCTTGATAAACCCAAAGGTTTCTTCGCCTTGCCATGTAGTGATAGCTTCATCATAAAGTGTCTCATTTTTCAGGGCTTCATAGAGTAAAAGCCTCGATAACTCTTGTATGATATGTCGAAAACGCAATGCATCCGACTTTTTTTCGCGCAAATGGTTCAATAAGGTTTTTGCAACAGGATTAGATAGTTCATAGATCATAATGGTCCTTTCACTTTCAATACTTTATTATAGCTAAACTCTGTTCTACTGAAATAGTATCTATGGTTTAGAGCATGAGTTATGATAGAATTAGATGATATAGAGTGTACAAAGGTTAGATATGGCAACAAAAAAAACAAAAGATACACCGAAGATCAAGCAATCCAAAATTGGATTTGATGATATTGTAGGACATAAGCATATCAAAGAACGTCTCAAAGGTATTATCAAGATCATTAAAAATCCAAAAACACTTGAACGATTTGACACCCCCATCCCTAAAGGCCTGCTTCTGTATGGTCCTGTCAGTGTAGGAAAGAGTATGCTTGCAAAAGCATTTGCCAAAGAGGCAGGAGTACCTTACCTGGAGATATCAGGTTCGAAACTTTTTGAACTGGAGTATATCAAAGAGGTATACGAACTTGCCTCCAAAAAGGTTCCCTGTATCGTGATCCTGGAAGATATTGATATCAAAGGTATTATGCAGGGTGCAATCACCAATGTCTCTTTTTCAGATATTGCCAAAGTAATGGAGTCCACAGATGAGCGGGTTTTTACCTTTGCTACTGCCGAGAGCCTTGATGAGATCGATCCTATACTTACTTCACCACAAAAACTTGATTTTTTACTGGAGGTTTTGGAACTGGATAAGGATGCCAGAAGATTTTTCATAGAAAAGATCCTGGAAAAACCCCATGACCCCAAAATAGATGTCGAACGAATCGTGCGTTATATCACCGGGATGAGTGCCCTGGAACTTGAAAGAATAGGGCGTATGGCAGCACTGAGTGTCGTGGAACAGGACAAAGAGCTTATCACGGAAGAGATACTCATTGAACAGATCAATATTATCAAGTACGGACATAAAGTTGAAAAACAAATGGTTGAAACGCTTGAGAAAGAACTGAAAATGACAGCCTACCATGAAGCGGCACATGCAGTACTTTCAGTGCTTCTCCTACCTCATATCAAAATTGAGCAGGTGACCATCTCACCACGAAGCAAAATGCTTGGTTTTGTCTCTTACAATGAGGAAGACCCGCTCAGCAATATCTCAAAGATCGATCTTTTCCATGATATTTGTGTGCTGCTCTCCGGACGTTTGGCAAAAGTGAAAAAAATGGGTGAGGATCAGATGGACAGCGGGGCACAAAATGACCTTTCCCAAGCCTCGTTACAGGCCTATGCCGCTATTACGACCCTGGGCATGGATAAGGAACTGGGCTATATCAACCTCAATGCGATCAATGCATTAGACAATTACTTTCTGGAACAGCAGATAGAAAAAAGGTTTTTGCACTGGATGCATGTAGCAAAACAAAATGCGGAAAAGTTGGTCCATACCCACTGGGAGAAGATAGAAACGCTGGCACTTAAACTGATTGAACAGGAAATAGTTGAGAGTGATGAACTCTCTAAGATCATAGGTGATGAGAAGCTCATTCTTCAACTCCCCGAGAGTCTATAAAGTTCAAAAATAACTTCAAGTCATGATTAGAGCAGAAAACTGCTTCCTTCTGCATAGTATTTGGAGTTGTCATACTATCGATTTATATATTTTTCTGTAGAATAAAGCATGGATGTACATAATTTTTTTCTCATACTTTTTTTAATATTGGTCACGGCGAGGATCCTGGGTGAACTATTTGCCCGATTGGGCATACCTTCTGTACTGGGTGAATTGAGTGCCGGCATACTTCTTGGTATCTCGGGATTTGGTCTGGTAGAGGTGAATGATGTACTTAAAATACTGGCCGAGATTGGTATTCTCCTATTGCTTTTTGAAATCGGACTGGATACAGATATTGCACGTCTTAAGCAAGCAGGGGGGAAAGCGATCATTGTTGCACTCTTTGGTGCGGTATTTCCTTTTGTTACTTCGGCTCTTTTGGCTTACTATATGTTTGATCTGACACTGGTTGTCTCTCTTTTTATCGGAGGTACCCTGACCGCAACGAGCATTGGTATTACGATGAGAGTGTTAAAGGATCTTCAAAAAGAGCATTCGGAAGTGGCACAGATCGTTATCGGTGCAGCGGTACTGGATGATATTTTAGGTGTTATCGTTCTTGTTTTTATCTATGATTATGCCATCACACAAACATTAAGTCTTACAAACACTCTGAATACAACGACATTTATCGTATTATTTTTCTTATTTGCTCCTGCTCTTGCACATTTTACCTCACACTTTATGAAAAAATTTGATCA
>JBNLDB010000171.1:0-3611 GCA_050304115.1 Sulfurovum sp.
TCACGTCTCGAAAATGCTACGACGGCGGTTTGTGGTTCTATATGCTTCATAGATGTAGGGTTGGATAACATAGTGAGTTCATTTTTTCGCTCAAAATGGACCACTTCCAACTCTTCTTCCAGATAGGTACAGAGTTCTTTTACCGCATGAAGCGCATCACTTGATCCTGTAAGTATGACTTTTTTCGCAGGTGCACCTATCAGCGCATTCGCCCATGCCCATCCTCTGTCACGATCTGCGATCATTTGGATCTCATCTATGATACAAACATCTACATCGATAGAACCATTCATCATCTCTATTGTAGACGAGATATGGGTGGATTCTTCGTCGAGGATCTCCTCTTCACCTGTGATGAGTGAGACAGCGACACCTTCTTTTTTGAGGTTTTCATACCCTTCAAGTGCAAGAAGACGCAGCGGAGCCAAGTAGTAACCTGTTGTCGCTTCTTTGAGTGCTTGCAATGCACTATAGGTTTTACCGGAGTTTGTCGGACCTACATGGAAGATGATCTTTCTTTTAAGTTCACGAGCAAGAGGGAAAAGATTTTTAAAGTCACGGATGGTTTTGGCCAGTAACTCTTCTCGCTTTTGTTTCTCAAGCAAAGGCCTGATATATTCTCCGAAATGGAAGAGTATACGTCTTTTACTTTTTTCTTTGAACTTGAGCACCTTGGAGGAACGTATCTGCGGCTCTACAAAACGCACGATGAATTCATGCAGTTTCTCTTCTTCTATATCCAGTTTATCACTCTCTTCTTTCATATCTGTGATCACGTCATCTATAGCGACCCTGAAGTGTGCAAGCAGATCATCATTGACCCTGTTGATATCTTCTTTGACAGGAAGCTCTTTGCCTCTCCAAATGAGATTATAGATAAAAGGTTTTTCATAAGAAACAGAGGTATTGTAATAGAGTGTGGTACCAAAGAGGTTGTCATTCTTCTCTTTTTCTATAATGATATGGTCCGTACTTTCAAACACTTCATATTTATCACTGATCTGTGTCAATATCTTTTCAACAGTTTCAAATGCTATCGGTGCATGGTAGAGCAGTGCTTCAGGCGGCATACTTTTGAGTGCAGTAGTGATCTCTTCTTCTGTCAGATAAGTATGTTTGGAGTCTTGTACATTTTTGAGAAACTCATCTATCTCTATCGTCTTTTTCTGAATGGTCTCCTGTTTGATCGTCTCGAGTTTAGTGATGATCTCTTTACCGTCCAAATTCCAGAGTTCATCCATATTCAAAGTGGGAGATGTACATAGAAGCAGTTTATTGAAGTCAAAGCTTTGCAGGGCAAATGTAAAACTATGGTAGAACTCCATTTCATTGAGGGAATTGAATGCCACTTCCAAAGATTTTTCAAGTGTATGAAGTCGACTTCTCATTCGTAAGTAGGTGAGTTTATTCAGTACTTTTTCTTCAGTAAGCTTACTGCTTTTAACGTCGATGAATGCTTCAAGGATCAGATTCTCTTCGTGTTTGGTATAATCAGTATCACCTAAAAGCTGGAGGATCTTCTCGACTTTGTCTTGAGGACGTTTACGATCTCCGGAGTAGGGAACAGCTTTGTAACGCTGCGTAAGGTAGGAGACTATCTTTTCTCTGGAGACTGCATCGCCTTCACTCCAGACACGCCTGAGTGCACGTATCATCTCTTCTTTCGTATGTGAGGGAAGCTTGAGATCAAGCACCATGATAAGTTCTATGAGTTTGTCTTCATCCAGTGTAGTTACACCTTCATCAAAAGGAAGTCCGTTAAAATAGTTTCGTATTTTATTGTTAAGTTTTATAAAGTATTTTTTCTTTTTCTTTGCCATAGTATCTTTTTATCTGCTCCTACCATATGATGGCAAGATGATTTATTTGACTAAGTATAACATGAAAAAGTAACCCTTGGGTCTAGTCAATGGTTAAAATATCAACCAATTCGATCCCATCACACTCTTTTTTGATACGTTTATGTTTACGGGCATCTTCTTCAGCCAGTACCACCAGGTCTGCAAAATCATTTTTACTTACGGTCATTTCATAAACTACTTTGTCTGTTTTCAAATAAACCTCTGTATCATCTTTGCAAGAGAGTGCAAGGTGTCGCAGTCCTTTGGCAAACTCACCTTGAATGGCCTTTTGAACTTTTTCATTCGCCAGTATATCAGTCAGACTCACTGTTTCGTTGACATCATTCTGACACATGACCGTATACTTCACTTTTATCATACCTTCCACCATTGACTCCTTCTTTGTGTAGGTTAATCATAGTCCATTATATAAAAAGTCGCTAAAAATATGTCATATTGTCATATTTTTAGCATAAAGTCATGATATAAGCTCATATCTCACCTTCATAGTTGCTTCACACTTCTTTTTTATAATAAAACCATATAAAGCAATGAACAACTATAGAAAGGATCTTATCATGAATAGAAAGCCAGATAGAACTTCAGTACTTACTGAAGAACAAAAAGATATGCTTTTTTTCATCTATCAAGAAGAAAAGGTAGCGAGAGATGTCTATATGACACTGGGTCAGATGTATAAAAATGAAAGTACTTTTGGATTGATGCAAATGACAGAAGAGAAGCATCTTGATTGTGCAAGAAGACTTTGTGATATCTATGGTGTGGATACTTCCTCTGTAGATGAGAGTGTTATCGGTGCATTTGAATCTCCACTTTTAAAAATGCTTTATGATACCTATATAGAAAAAGGAAGAAGTTCACTTCGTGATGCCTTGGAGATGGCTGAATTTATAGGGGCTTCAGATCTTGATATGATCGAACATGCCTCCGTAGGTATGCCGAGTGATGTGGTATCTGTTTATGAAAAACTCAAGAAAGGTAGTCTAAGCGATTCAGATATTTCAGAACCAGTCATTTACAGAGCTGCATAAGAATGATAAACACTTACTTTGTCTGCCGTTTTAGGGTTTAGAATTTACACTCATCACGGTTTAATGCACAGGTGTAATTGTCTGAATCATTTTCGATCTGTATAGTTACATGGCTAATGCCGCAGTGATGATGAAGATGTTCCTGTATCTTTTCCAAGAAACAATTATCGACCAGCTCATGGGTCGTGACTAGATGGACGGTGAGGGCTATCTCCGTGGTGCTGAGTGCCCAGATATGCAGGTCATGTATATCGGTGACATTGTGCAGACCGGTGAGATAGTCTTTGATATGAAGAACATCTCTCCCCTGTGGTACAGCATCGATAGAGAGATCTATGGAATCCCTCAGTAAACTCCATGTTCCCATTAGGATAACTAACACGATCAAAAGAGAGATCACAGGATCAAGCCAAAGCCAGCCGGTTATCATGATGGTAATACCGGCCACTACAACACCTAGAGAAATAGCTGCATCTGCTGCCATATGCAGGTATGCTGCCCGGATGTTAAGATCATGTTTTTGACCCTTGACGAAAAGCAATGCTGTTGCAGTATTGATGACCACACCAATAGCAGCAACCACAATAATGATCATCCCATTCACGGATTCAGGGGAAGAGAGTCGTTCAATGGATTCCCACGCGATACCACCCAGGGCCAGGAGAAGTAACACCGCTGAAACCAAAGAAGCCATGATGGTGACTTTGCGCAAGCCATA
>JBNLDB010000172.1:0-3593 GCA_050304115.1 Sulfurovum sp.
ATATGCCGGCACATATCAAAGCTTCCATACTGGGAAATTCACTGACCATCCCTATAACACATGGTAGGATGAATCTTGGTACCTGGCAGGGGATCTATCTTGGAGAGCATAGAGATAATAGCAGTTCAAGAAAAATAGTACTAACTGTCACCGGAGTATAAAAGCGTGGCATATATAGCTTCAAAAACCTATATCTTTAAAGTAAATGTCCATTGTAAGTTTATAATGAAAAATTGAGGAGTGACAATGAAAAATGATCATTTAAAACAAAAAAAGTTAAAAAGAAAAAAGTATGAAAAAAAACTTTATGAGCTTCAGGTAGAGCTGTGCAAACTTCAAGCATGGGTAGTACATAAAGGTTTAAAGGTGGTCATTGTCTTTGAAGGGCGTGATGGAGCAGGTAAAGGAGGAACAATCAAAGCCCTTACAGAAAAAGTAAGTCCAAGAATTTTTCGTACAGTTGCCCTTCCTGCACCAACAGATAGAGAAAAAAGTCAAGTATACATCCAACGTTATATAAATCATTTTCCAGCTGCAGGAGAAGTAGTCATTTTTGATCGAAGTTGGTACAATCGGGCCGGTGTCGAACATGTAATGGGGTTTTGTACAGATCATGAGCATCAAAGATTTTTAGAACTTTGCCCAGAGTTTGAAAACTACTTTATCGAAAGTGGAATCATTTTACTAAAATATTGGCTGGAGGTAAGTAATGAGGAACAAGAACGAAGATTTATATCACGAATAACCGATAAAACCAAACAATGGAAATTAAGTCCAATGGATCTTACTGCACGAAGTGAATGGTACAAATATTCCAAAGCAAGAGATATAATGTTTGCAGCAACAGATACAGACATATCACCATGGAATATCGTTCATTCCGATGATAAAAAAAGAGCCAGATTAAACTGTATAAAACATATTTTACAGCAGATTCCATATAAAGAACTACCTCAAAAAAGGGTAGAACTACCAAAAGTATCCAAGAAAAACAAATATGATGATACTGAATCTATATATAATCGTAGATTTATTCCAGAGATATATTAATCAAGTAGAAATATTATTCTCAAATGCTTAGTATTTATCTATAAGCTTCCAAGAATCTTTAAAAGAAATCTAAGCATTGGTTTTGTGACGTAACCTATTAATAAGTTTATCAAGGACTATAGATCTCTCTTTAGTGTATTGTCATCGGAAACGCTAATGCAAGTCCAATAACAATTTATACTAAAAATCTTATATAGTAAAGTGCTTAACTTAACTTTCTATTTCTGGCAGCCAGCACTGTCAACACAAACAAACCTGCAACGGCATAATAGACCCACATAGGAATAGGCACCGGATCACCGGCTGCGTAAGAGTGTAACCCTGAAAGATAATAGTTTACACCAAAATAGGTCATCAGTACTGTAGAGTATGCCCATGTGGCAGTGACATTATAGATGAAGTTTGACTTCAATGCCGGGATGAACCTTAAGTGTAGCACGGTTGCATAGATCAGTATCGTCACAGCTGCCCACGTCTCTTTAGGGTCCCAGCCCCAGTAGCGTCCCCAACTCTCATTGGCCCATACACCTCCAAGGAAGTTACCTACAGTCAAGAGGAACAGACCTACGATAAGACCCATTTCGGAAAGGTTTGTCAACTCTTTGATGGAACGGTCGATATTTTCATTACCGTTTTTACCTCTCATGATATAGAGTATCAGTACCAACAGGGACAAGATAGAACCCAGACCGAAGAAACCGTCACCGGAGATAATGGTTGCCACATGTATCATGAGCCAGTAGGACTTCAGTACCGGTACGAGATTGGTGATCTCAGGGTTGATGAAATTCATATGGGCTACCCCCATCGTCACACCTGCCAAGATAGCCGTACCAGCCAATGCAAACGGTGAACGTCTGGCCAGGATGATACCTGCTAACACAGTAGAGGCTGCAATGAATACGATGGATTCATAGGCATTAGACCAAGGTGCATGTCCTGCGATGTACCATCGGATACCCAATCCGACAATGTGCAGAGTGAACCCGACGATAAGAACAGCCAATGCTGCACGCATGATCCATTTCATAGAGAAAGACGGTTTAAGTACATTGATAAATGCAAAGATCAGAAGTACGATACCCAATAAAAGATAGAGTGGTACAAGCTTACCAAAGAGCCCGAATCTATTGTATTTGATCTCCATATCTATATGTGTTTTGCTCGGTATCACTGCAGATCCGTATTTTTCCTGATACTGACGTATCCCTGTCAGTGCGAGATCAGCCCTTGACCAGTCCCCTGTTTTGAGTCCCTGCGCTACCATTTGGAAATAGGCAGCCGTAGCCATTCTGACATTATCAGCCTGTTCTTTAGGGAACTCTTTTATCGCATCCAGAGGTGCCATCCATTTATTGTTGGCATCATTAGGTTTTGGGAAAATACGCAAGAGTGAGCCCTGATATGCCATAAAGGCAACATTGACCCTTTCATCTATCTTGATCAGCTCTTTATCATATTGTGATTTTTCCAGCGGCTTCTTTTGACTCGCTTCTGTCACTGCTGAAAAGATCTTATAACTGTTATCATCCTCTGAGAAGAAGTCTGTGAATTTTGCATATTTGGTATCTTCAAGCAGTCCCAGTGTTACAGCGATCTTCTTATGCCCGATCTTGATCATCGGTACGTTTTGGTAGAGGTCAGGCTGCATGATCATGCCCAGTAACATCTGTGTAGGTTCCAGGTCAAAAAGTACCGACCTTCCTGTGATCTTCGCGATCACATCATGGGCGACCGTATCCATAGGTTTCATACGTCCCTGGTGGTCCTGTACTGCGATTTTTCCAAAGTTCTTTGCATGATCGATATCATAGGACTGCATCGCTTTTAACACCTCATCATCAACACTCGGTGCTGCAGCATTCAGTTGTTGCGGATGGAGTGCCAACAGTGCCACAAAAGCTACTGCCGCAGCAGATGTCTGCAGCTTTCTTGCGCCCTTAAGAAGTTTTTGAAATCTTCCGCTAG
Organism: Sulfurovum sp.; assembly: GCA_050304115.1. GTDB lineage: Bacteria > Campylobacterota > Campylobacteria > Campylobacterales > Sulfurovaceae > Sulfurovum. The sequence continues at coordinate 3,019 of JBNLDB010000172.1, forward strand.
GTGCAAAAAGTGACCAGATCATTCCGATAGTGAGTAGAATATATCCGATGTAGGTAGGCAGTGTTCCGGGATCATGGTTCACAGAAAGCACCGTACCTTTTTCATCCTGGTCATAGGAAGACTGGAAGAAACGGTAGTTTCTATGGTCAAGCACGTGGTTCATATAGATCTTATATGGCATGTTGATATTTTGTTCTTTGTCGATCAGTACGACGTCACTGGAGTATGATGCAGGTGTCATAGAACCTGGATAGCGTTCGAGATCGAAGTTCTCTAGCTTGATGGAAAACGGCAGGTCGATCAGTTTTGCCCCTACGCGCATATCGATATGTACACCATTGAGATCCATCTGCTTTATTTTTCCCATTTTTCCTTGATAGGGGCGTGTGGTAATGATCTCGCTTTGATCCCCTACACTGACTTTCCATTGCATATACTCTGCCTGGCTTTTTTTTGTCTTCAGATCGTGAGACTCCAACTTCACGATCGCTTTTTCATGTACATCTTTCAAAACGATCGCATTAGAGCCAAATCGGTATAACATTCTGTTCTTAAACGTATTTTCCCCGGCTTTT
>JBNLDB010000173.1:0-3575 GCA_050304115.1 Sulfurovum sp.
GTGCGATGCACTTTTGTCAGGTCGTACCAGGCAAAAATTGACTTGCAAGTGCATTGCACCTTTGTCAAATCTAATGCAAAAGGAGTAAACGATGACCAATTGGCAAACCGTAAAAGAGTATGAAGAGCAACACTTAAAAAATGCTATCAACATACCGGTGCAAAAACTTGACAGCAGTCTAAACAGGCTGGAAAAAGTAAAAAACAAACCTATTATGGTCTATTGCCGGTCAGGAAGTAGAAGTATCAAAGCATCACGTATTTTAGAAAAGAACGGATTTACACCACTTAATGTTGAAGGCGGCATCATAGAGTTGATACGTAATGATGCCGAGATAGTTAGATGACCTGGCTGATATTTTTATGTAAACATGAAAATATCCTACCTCACAATAAAAGAGAGGCATGACAACGGTCTAACTAGTTCTGACCATCCTCATCATAAAGAGTAAAGATCGGTGCAAATCCCATCAGTTGCAGTTTTTTATCGAGTACTTTTGCATCAAAGCCGTTTATTTTTACAGAGGATAACAGTTTCACCTGCTGCTCTCTACTCAATCCTGCCAATTCCAGTTCAAACTCAATCTCTTCTAAAGTCATTCTATATCCTTATAAAATCTGACAGTAGTACCAATGGTTTCTATACAGATTTTAGCATTTTTGAGGATTGTACCATGCAATACTTAGATTTATCATATCTAGATACATCCATCATTCATAGCATATGTAACATATTCTCTTGTATACTACTGGTCCAGATCGAACCGGTCCAGATTCATCACCTTGTTCCATGCAGCTATGAAGTCATGAACAAAACGCTCCTGTGCATCCAAACTTCCGTAGACTTCAGCCAGGGCACGCAACTGTGAATTTGACCCAAAGATCAGGTCAACCCGTGTTGCACTCCACTTGGGCGCACCTGTCGCACGGTCACTTCCTTCAAAGATATCTTTATCCTCTGACACTGCTTTCCATACGGTACCCATATCAAGCAGATTGATGAAGAAATCATTCGTAAGTAACTCAGGACGCTCTGTAAAGACACCATGCTGCACTTGGCCAACGTTGGCATTCAAGACACGCATACCGCCGATGAGCACTGTCATTTCAGGTGCAGTGAGTGTCAGCAGTTGTGCACGATCTACGAGCATCTCTTCAGCGGAGACAGAGAATTTAGTCTTCAAGTAGTTACGGAAGCCGTCAGCGACCGGTTCAAGCACTTCAAATGCATCCACATCGGTCTGTTCCTGTAATGCGTCCATACGGCCGGGTATAAATGGCACCGTTACATCATGACCGGCACGCTTCGCCGCCTCTTCAACCCCTGCACAACCTCCCAGTATGATAAGATCTGCGAGGGACACCTTTTTGTCTCCGGACTGAGCATCATTAAACGCTTGCTGGATACTTTCTAAAATAGCAAGGATCTTTGAAAGTTGAGCCGGCTGGTTCACTTCCCACTCATTCTGCGGTGCCAGACGGATACGTGCACCGTTCCCACCACCGCGTTTATCCGAACCACGGAAGGTAGAAGCAGATGCCCATGCTGTTGTGACCAGTTCTGAGACAGTGAGGCCGGAATCAAGCACCTTGGTCTTGAGCAAAGCAATATCTGACTCATCGATCAGTGTATGGTCCACAGCAGGAATGGGATCTTGCCAGATAAGATCCTCATCAGGTACTTCAGGACCAAGATATCGTGTCTTGGGTCCCATATCACGGTGGGTCAGCTTGAACCATGCACGGGCATAGGCATCTTGAAATTCATCGGGATTTTCCAAGAAATGTCGTGAGATCTTTTCGTACACAGGGTCAAAGCGAAGAGAGAGGTCTGTGGTCAACATGGTTGGAACATGACGTTTTTCCGGGTCCTGGGCATCAGGTATCGTATCGCCAGCGTTTATGGCCCTCCATTGATAGGCACCTGCAGGACTTTTTGTCAACTCCCATTCGTAACCAAAAAGATTCTCTAAAAAGTTGCTACTCCATTTCGTCGGTGTCGAACTCCAGGTGACTTCCAGTCCACTACCGATCGTATCGGTACCTTTTCCTGTGCCGTAACTGCTGCTCCATCCCAGTCCCTGTTCCTCGATCCCGGCTGCTTCGGGCTCTGGACCGACATGGGCTGCATCCCCTGCTCCATGGCATTTTCCAAATGTATGTCCACCTGCGATCAATGCTACTGTCTCTTCATCGTTCATGGCCATTCGTCCAAAGGTATCCCGGATATCTTTAGCTGCCTTAATAGGGTCCGGATCACCGTTGGGCCCTTCAGGGTTGACATAGATCAATCCCATTTGGACAGCTGCAAGAGGATTTTCAAGTTCGTCATGATCACCCTCATAACGCTTGTCATCTAACCAGGTCTCTTCCATCCCCCAGTAGATATCCTTTTCTGGTTCCCAAATGTCTTCACGACCGCCCCCGTAACCGAAGGTCTTGAAGCCCATGGATTCCATTGCAACGTTACCTGCAAGTATCATCAGGTCAGCCCAAGAGATCTTCTCTCCATACTTTTGCTTCACAGGCCAGATCAACCTTCGGGCCTTATCTAGATGGATATTATCAGGCCAGCTGTTAAGGGGTGCAAAACGCTGGTTTCCACTTCCTCCGCCACCACGACCGTCACCACTACGGTAGGTACCGGCACTGTGCCATGCCATACGAATGAACAGTGGACCATAGTGACCGAAATCAGCCGGCCACCACTCCTGAGAATCAGTCATCACGGCCAAGAGATCTTTTTTGACGGCATCAAGGTCAAGGCTATTAAATGCCTCAGAATAATTGAAAGTATCACCCAAAGGATTGGACAGTGAAGAGTGTTGGTGCAGGATATCGAGTTTCAACTGGTTAGGCCACCAGTCCTGGTTGGATGGACCGCCACCGGAAGTGTGTTGTATAAATTTTTTGTTATCGAACATGCCATTCTCCTTATTTGGTTAGAATGTGATTGAAAGATGCCATGAAATGTATCTAAGCCATTTGACGAACAGTAGAGATATTACGTTTAAGATGCTTTTATTTATATACGGCTAAACATTTATATTATAGTGCAAGAAAACTTAACTAAAAAAAAATTATCCTTTTAAATTATATTATTTAACTATATAATAATATAATAATATTCTAACACTGTTCAGTTGGCATCTTGATTAGGTTTTTACTAGTACTTTTTTTGTAATACTAAGTAGTCAATTTAAACCTTATAAAGTTATATATTTTATAAGGGTAACTAAATTTATCTCCATTACTTGAGAAAAAATTTTAAGATTAAAAAACTTTTAAAAAGACCTATATCGGCATGACGCCAACAGTCATCGATAGCTTGATATAGTGATAATTGACGTTGCTCGAGACGGCTAGGAGCAACATAAGGATGCTAGCCAGGGAAAATAAGTTCACCCTGCCTCAGGGTATGGCCCCAACTTTATTCACTGAGCTCCATGGTTCGGACGACGAATTGGAGATCTCAGATGTTGTTGATGTTTCGTCGGGTACTCGGGGTGGAGTCGCTCATATCTTTTCCGTTATGGATTTGGTTCTTTCGTCCGTTTCTCATTGATGGTTTCTGAA
>JBNLDB010000174.1:0-3560 GCA_050304115.1 Sulfurovum sp.
CATATTCTTATGAATGATCCCAATACCGCCTAAGTGTGCCATAGCAATCGCTGCTCTGTACTCAGTTACGGTATCCATCGCTGCTGAAACGATAGGTGTATTTAGTGTTACACGCTTAGTCAAGTTACTTTTTAAACAAACTTCTTTAGGAAGTACAACTGAATGTTGTGGTACTAGTAATACATCTTCAAATGTTAATGCTCTTTTTTTAATTCTCATATTATTTCCTTCGTTTATTTAATATAGTTTACAGCTTTTTCCATGCTTGCAGCACCGTCAAAAAGTGTTTTTTCGTTAAATGCTTTAGCAATGAGTTGTAACCCTATAGGCATTCCCTCATCATTTTTAGCAACTGGTAGTGAAATTGCAGGAAGTCCTGCAAGATTGATTGCGATGGTATACATATCACTCTTGTACATTTCAAGCGGGTCTTCAGATGCTCCTATCTTCGGTGCAACAGAGGGTGCAACGGGTGAAAGTATAAGGTCTGCCTCTTCAAAAATGGCATTAAACTCATCTCTGATAAGGTGTCTTACCTTTTGTGCTTTGACATAGTATGCGTCGTAATATCCTGATGAAAGTACAAAGTTACCAAGTAAAATACGTCTTTTCACCTCTTCTCCAAACCCTTGGGATCGAGTAAGATAGAAAAGCTCTTCGGTGGTGTTTGATTCTGCTCTTGTTCCGTAACGTACGCCGTCAAAACGTGCAAGGTTGGTTGCCGCTTCTGCAGTAGCTAAAATATAATAGGTAGCGATATCATACTTTGTGTTTTGCATATTTTTATGTACGATCGTATGGCCTGCTTCTTCAAGCGCTTTGACTGTCTGTACATAGGCTTTTTGAATATCTTCATCTGCTTCAGAGATATAGTTGTCGATCACTGCGATCGTCAATTTTACATCCGGATTGATGTGGTTGGCGATATCTTCTATCTCAAAATCTGCCGAAGTCGAATCTTTCTCATCATGCCCTTTGATCGCATCATATAAAATAGCTGCATCTTCCACATTCTGTGTGATCGGGCCTATCTGGTCAAGAGAAGAAGCATAGGCTGCAAGACCGAAACGGCTGACTCTTCCATAGGTAGGTTTCATCCCTACTACACCACAGTAGGCGGCAGGCTGTCTGATAGATCCGCCTGTATCTGAACCTAGTGCAGCAATAGCGATACCTCCGGCAACAGCTGCCGCCGATCCGCCTGAAGATCCTCCAGGTACACGGTCTGTGCCATGCGGGTTCTTCGTAGGACCATAAAAAGAACTCTCTGTGGTCGAGCCCATGGCGAACTCATCCATATTGGCTCTACCAAATGCCATCATCCCTTTTGATTTAAGGTTGGTGATCGCTGTCGCTTCATAAGGAGCGATATACCCCTGAAGAATTTTAGAACCAGACGTCACAGACCACTCTTTGACCTGAATGTTATCTTTGATAAGGATCGGTACACCCTCACCCGAACTTTCAAATCCTACATAAGCATTGAGTCCACTCTCTTTGGCTTTGACTTCAAGTTGGGCTCTTATCTCTTCTAATTCTTCATTAGATTTTGTTAGCGCTTCTTTTAGTGTTATCACGAATTGCTTCCTTTTCTCTTATAATATTCTACTACTGCCAAACCTATGCCCACCAATCCAAAAATGAAAACGATCGAACCGATGATCACTTCCATCTGTATGGGTTGAGACATATCAAACATCAAGCAACGACCTTTGCACATCTTTCACAGGCACACGTATCACTGCTACTTGTAAATCTCCAACATCTTGGACATTTTGAAGCCGTTGCTTTATGTACCGTATAGGTTGCACCATCTACTTCAAAAGCAGCGACTTGTTCACCCTCGCTGCTTGATTTTATCGCTGAAACCACAAACCAGTCTTCAAGGTCTTTGCTATCCTTAATAGCAAACTTATTTATATCGCCTGCGATCTCCACTTCCAGTGTTGACTTCATCAGTTTTTCTTTTTTGAGCTTATCGACCGCTTCAGAGAATTTTTCTCTGGCCTCCAAAAGAACTTTATCATCAAAACTTGCTTCAACTGCTGGTACCTCAACATAGACAAGATCAAATACATTTTCCATCCCATCTTTGAAAAGTGCCGGTGCATACTCCAGGATCTCATCTGCCGTGTAGGTCAATACCGGAGCCACAAGTCCCAACATCGCTTTGGCAATATGTGCCATTGCAGACTGTGTTGCTCTTCTGACAGGATCATTTTTATCTTCACAATAAAGTCTGTCTTTGGTGATATCCATATAGATACCTGAAAGCTCATTGGTGATGAAGTGGTTCAGTGTTGCAAATCCTCTAAGGAAATCATAGGCATCAAATGAACCTTTGACCGAAGCAAATACATTTGCTGCCTTAGCAAGTATCCATCTGTCCAATTCACCATAGGCATCATTGGCCACATACGTTTCAAGATCATCCACATTCGCAAGCAGGAATCTAAATGTATTTCTTATTTTTCTATACTGTTCGGCCGTCTGTTTCAAAATATTGTCAGAGATCTTCAAGTCTGACTGATAGTCAGAGAGTGCTACCCAGAGTCTTAGAATTTCTGAACCATACTCTTTGACAACCTTGTCCGGAGCAACAACGTTACCTTTGGACTTACTCATCTTCTCACCTTTCTCATCCACAGTGAATCCGTGGGTGATCAGTGTTTTATACGGTGAAACTTCATTGATAGCGGATGAAAGCAGTAACGAAGACTGGAACCAACCTCTATGCTGATCACTCCCTTCGATGTACAGTGATGCAGGGTATTCACCCGCGTCATAATTTCCACTTTTGATCACCGAGTTCCAAGTCGAACCTGAGTCAAACCATACATCAAGAATATCATTGATCTTTTCCAGCTCATCGGCATTGTATCCTGAATCCTCTGGAAGAAGTTCTTCGATACTCATTGAGTACCAGGCATCTGCACCCTGCAGATCAAATAGGGTCGCAACATGATCCAGTACCTTTGCATCAAAGATCACCTCTTTCGTACTTTTATTTCTAAAGAATGCGATAGGCACACCCCAAGAACGCTGACGTGAAATACACCAGTCAGGTCTACCCTCTATCATCGGTTTGAGACGGTTTTTAGATGTCTTAGGATAAAAGTCCACACCTTCAATGGCATGAAGTGCTGTATGTCTAAGAGTTTCTTTAGCACCTTTAGCTGTGTCATCTATGGAGATGAACCATTGATTCGTTGCTCTATAGATCAGCGGCTTTTTTGTTCTCCAACAGTGTGGATAAGAGTGAACGAATTTACTCTGTTTTAACAAGGCATCACCTAGTATCTCCAAGATAGGCTCATTGGCTTTAAAAATATGCATCCCGATAAACTCATCTGGATTAGGAAGAAGATTTAAACCTTTGACACTCTCATCATAACAACCACGCTCATCTACAGGCATCACGACTTCAAGACCATACTTAAGTCCTACTTTATAGTCATCTTCACCATGTCCAGGAGCTGTATGTACACATCCTGTACCGCCATCCATGAGTACGTGATCACCTAGCACCACTGTAGAGGTACGTCCGTTTACAGGGTTGA
>JBNLDB010000175.1:0-3560 GCA_050304115.1 Sulfurovum sp.
TCAGGGTTCATCTTGAGTTCTTCAGTGGTAAAACGTTTCAATTCATGCATATCTTTCTCTTCACAACCCGGATGCGCGGCGATCAGATAATAGGTAAGGTACTGCTTTTTACCCATATCTTTATTGAGTTTGTCATAGAGTCTTTTAAAGTCTATGAGTGTCTGTTTTCCCGGTTTTCCCATAAGGTCAAGCACATGCTGCTGGGTATGTTCAGGTGCCACTTTCATCTGACCTGAGATATGGTGTTCTACCAACTCTTTCAGATAAGAGTACCCCTTACGTTTGTCTTCATTGATAAGGTCATAACGTATCCCTGACGCGACAAAAGCTTTTTTGATACCTTCTATATTACGTACCTGTTTCATCATCCCTATGACACGGGTATGATCCGGTTTCATCGAAGAGCACAAATGTCGTGAATCGACACAACGCTGGTGGTCACAGGTACCGAGTTTAAGTTTTTTATTACACTCATAACCGTACATGTTTGCCGTAGGTCCGCCAAGATCTGAAATGATCCCTTTGAAATCTTTGTACTCTTTAAACTGATTGGCTTCTTTGACAATGGATTGCTCTGAACGTGTACGGATCGTACGTCCCTGGTGTACACCGATGGCACAGAAGTTACACTCACCCCAGCATCCCTGATGTGTCATAATGGAGAATTTGATCGTCTCAAGACATTTGACCTTTCCTTCAGGACGATGATAAGGGTGAAGTTCCCTTGTGAACGGCAGGGCAGAAACTTCATCCATCTCGGGTTCACTCAGATAATCGCATGGCGGATTTTGTATAGAGTAGCGTGTGTCTACTTTTTGACAAAGGCCTTTTGCAGCGATGGGGTCATTGTTGTCATAAAAAAGATCAAAAAGATCTATGTATTTCTCTTTGTCATCCAGACACGCCTGGTGTGAGGGAAGCTGGTGGTAATGTTCAACAGGCTCTTTGTTGATGTAACAGACACCGCGTATATCTTTCCACTCATGACCTTGATCCAAAGCATGTGTAAGCTCACGAATCGCCTGTTCTCCCATTCCATAGATGAGTATATCTGCCTTGGAATCAAAGAGTATAGGTTTTCTCAGCTTATTGCTCCAGTAGTCATAATGGGTGACACGTCTAAGCGAAGCTTCTATACCGCCCAGTACGATAGGAACCGTATTTTTAAAGTTTTGACGTATAAGATTGGTGTAGACAAGTACTGCACGGTCCGGACGTTTGGTATTCTTGCCTCCAGGGGTGTAGTCATCAGAGTTTCTGAATTTCTTTGTAGCGGTATAGTTCGCGACCATAGAGTCAATACTCCCGCCACTCACACCCCAGTAGAGTCTCGGTTCACCCAAACGCTTGATATCTTTGTCACTTTTGACATCAGGCTGTCCAATGATACCGACTTTATACCCCAATTTTTCAAGTATTCGCCCAACTGTAGCCACACCGATGAAAGGAGAGTCTATATAGGCATCTCCGGAGATCAGTATCACATCGCACTGTTCCCATCCCAGTGCATCCATCTCTTCTCTGGTCGTGGGTAAAAAACGTTTTGCTTCTCTAAGGTCAAGTTTGCTCATAAGGGGGTCCTTTTTCATGCATTAAAAATACATGAATGACTTCTTTCATAGTGATTATTTTCGTATTATAGCCAATAAGTGTGAATTCTCCTTATGAGAGCTCTGACCCTTACAATATGGCGTTCTATATTTTGGTACAATAAGAGTATACTAGATCACTTCCTAAAGGAATCAGATATGCCAAAAGAACCGACAGACATTCCTAAATTAAATCCGTTTACCAATATATGGGTGATACTAATCATGTTTTTTTTGGGGTTTCAACTGTTTAATTATCTGACATTGCAGACACAGAGTCAAACACTCTCTTACGATGAATTTAAAAAGAAAATTGCAGATGATGTCATTAAAGAGATACAGATCGATGGAGATCAGGTTCTTGCCACATTAAAAGGTGATATCGGCAGGAAACCTACCTATGTGAGGACCACACTTCCTCCGTTTGAAGATAAAAACTTTTTAGGACTACTCGAAAAAAACCAGGTTCAGATGTATGTCAAGTCGCAAAAAGAGTCAAATTTTTGGCTTACATTTTTTATGTTGCTGCCGCTTTTTATCTTTTTAGGTTTCATATTTTACAGTTCGCGGCGTATGAAAGAACAGTTAGGCGGAATGGGTGGCGGCGTATTTGATTTTATGAAATCCACGGCTAAAAAATATGAGAAGCAAAAGGTATCTGTGACTTTTGACGATGTGGCCGGTGTAGAAAATGCAAAGATCGAACTTTATGAAGTAGTGGACTTTCTTAAAAATCCTGAGAAGTATGAAAGAATCGGTGCCAAAATCCCTAGAGGTATCTTACTGATGGGGTCACCGGGAACAGGGAAGACCCTTTTGGCAAAGGCTGTAGCCGGCGAGGCAGAGGTCCCCTTCTTTTCCATCAGCGGTTCCGAGTTTGTCGAGATGTTTGTAGGAGTAGGGGCATCGAGGGTACGTGACCTCTTCAAAAATGCCAAAAAAGAAGCGCCTTCGATCATTTTCATCGATGAAATTGACTCTGTCGGGCGTGCAAGAGGTGCAGGTGTCGGTGGCGGTCATGATGAAAAAGAACAGACACTCAACCAGATCTTAGCTGAGATGGACGGTTTTGAGTCAGAGGAGCAGGTAGTGGTTATCGCTGCGACAAATCGTCCCGATGTTTTGGATTATGCACTGCTGAGACCGGGAAGGTTCGATCGAAAGATCACATTGAGTCTGCCCGATGTCAAAGCACGTGAAAAGATTCTGAACATCCATATACGTAATGTTAAGATAGACAACTCTATTGACCTGGAGAAGATAGCAAAAATCTCTATCGGTTTCTCCGGTGCCGACCTTGCGAACCTTGTTAACGAAGCAGCCATGCATGCAGCGAGAGAAGGACAGAGATACGTCACACAGGATGACTTCATGTATGCGCGTGACCGTATCATCATGGGGGTAGAACAAGAGTTTGTTCTGGATGAGAAAGACAAACAGAGAGTCGCCATTCATGAAAGCGGTCATGTCCTTGCTGCACTGCTGCTTGAACATGCAGACCCTATAGAAAAGGTAAGTATCATTCCAAGAGGACAGGCTCTGGGAATGACAGAACAATTGCCTCTAAAAGATATCAAAAACTTTCCAAAGGCCTATCTACTCGATAAGATCGGGGTGATGTTGGGTGGAAGAGCTGCGGAACAAACCCTGCTTGGTGACCTCTCTTCAGGTGCGGCCAATGATCTGAAAGAGGCAACTAGTCTGGCAACCCACATGGTCAGCCAATGGGGTATGAGTGAACTGTTGGGGCCTGTCTACTATCAAAAAGGTGAAGATCATGTTTTTTTGGGCCGGGAAATGGCGATGCCAAAAGACTTCAGTGAAGCGACAGCTAAACTCATAGATGATGAAGTAAGGAAAATCATCACAGAAAAAGAGGAAGAGGTATTAAAACTGTTTCAAACACACAAGAAAGAGATTACTGCACTTTCAGATAAACTGGCAGATAAAGAGCTGTTATATCTTGATGAG
>JBNLDB010000176.1:0-3560 GCA_050304115.1 Sulfurovum sp.
TCCTTTTAAATACGACTAGTCGTATGAGCCAACTGCTGAAGTTATCTTAGTGTATAGCTTTAGCATGACTTAGCGTCAGCAATATATTTTTTATAATTTGCCTAGATGGCAAATTCATCATAAATATACAATTTTGGGCTTGGCTCAAAACACGTTCTAACCAAGGAAGTCTATGTTTACAGGTTTAATCCGTGAAATTGCTACTGTTAAAAGCTACCAGAATAACATCTTGACCATTCAGTCAAAACATCCTGCAAAACTCGGTGACTCCATTGCTATTAATGGTGTATGTTTGACTGTCATTAAGGTAAACAGTGACGGTTTTGACCTTGAACTGGCGGACGAGACACGTTCCATCATCGATGAGAGTAAGCTCTCCGGTGCCGTGCATATGGAGCCTGCGATGATGATGAACGACCGCTTTGAAGGGCACATCGTACAGGGGCATGTTGATTGTGTCGGTACGGTTTCACAGATCACACCCAGAGAGAATGCCACAGACTTCATTGTCACTGTGGATCCAAAGTACATTTCACATATCATACCCAAAGGCTCTATCACGATAGATGGTATCTCTCTAACCGTCAATGATGTAGGCACAGACCATTTTAGACTTACCATCATTCCGCATACACTCAAAGAGACCCTGATGAAACACTATAAAGTGGGAACGAAGCTGAATATAGAGACCGATATGTTTGCCAGGTACATCGACCATATACTGGCTCACCGAAATTCAAAAAAGTGTATGAGCTGGGATGAGATCGACAGCTTGCAGATGACATACTAGTGAATATTTACGACTATCTCATCCCTGAAAGCGGTGAAACCTTTACTCCGCTGCTTGCACATAAAAATATCAAAATCAACCGTATCGTCAGTTCAGATCATTTAGAGGAAACAGAATATCTGCAGGAAGAGGACGAGTGGCTGGTTGTACTTGAAGGAGAAGCAACACTGCTTCTGGATCAGGCAGAGCACACACTGAGACAAGGAGATACACTCTTCATCCCCTCCAACACACCCCATCGTGTTTTAAAAACAAAAAACGGGACACTCTGGCTAACGGTCCATATCTTTTAAATACGCTTCATCTTTGATACTGTGTGCCTGTGGATTACGCACTTTTTTCAGTTCCATATCTATATACTCCACCTCTTGTAACATCTTTGGACTGGCCACTGTCGAATTGCGCATCTTCTCGCCGGTATGCAGAAAGATATAAAAGCCATTCTCATAGAGTCCCATACGTGTCACTATGGCAGTTGAATAGGTTGTGAGGATTGCATCCTCTTTTGAAATTGCCCTGAGATCCGCGAACCACTCTCGCGTCCAAAGCAGTGGATTATGTGCAGGGCTGAAAGCATCCTGGTAGATAACGTCTATTTTCTCTTTGATCTTTGGAATACTTTTTCTTGCATCCCCCAACAGTATCTCTATCTTGAACTGCTCATCTTCGTAGTAAAGATCCGAGCTTACCGCCTTGATAATGTGTTTGATAGCATCAAACTCTGGAGGAAAATCAAAAGTATCCAAAGAGCGGACCAGCCCTTCATCAAACTCAGGGGAGAGTATATGTACTTTTGTTTTCAAGCCCTCTTTTTTGAGGTAATAGAGGGTGGCAAAAGTGTTGTACCCCAGACCGAAACAGATATCCAGAATGGTCAATTGGGTTTTCTCTTTGCTTAATGCCAAAGCGGGTTTGACATGTTTCTCCAAAGACTCGTGCAGCGCCCCGTCTTTGGTGGAGTGGTAGGGTTCATCAAACTCAACAGAAAAGAGTGTATGGGTACCATCTTCGCATAGTACCAGCTTTTTCTCTTCCCTCAACGATTCGTTATACATTGGTGGTTATTTGTTCGCCTCTTTGATCTGTTTTTTCGTCATTTTAAGTTTTTTATTGTCCATCACGCCTATACCTCTGTCCAGAACCGTATGTGCGATGAGCTGTGCTTCACCCAATGAATGCATCTTGTAGGTTCCGCACTGATACTTATTCAATTCGGGGATATCTTTTTTACTTTCAACGCCAAGAACATCTTTCATCGACTTTTTCCACGCTTTAGCTACCTCTTTGGCTTTCGGTGATCCAAGGAGTGACATATAAAAACCTGTGCGACACCCCATAGGAGAGAGATCTATGATCTCAACATCCTTACTGTTCAAATGATCTCTCATAAAACCGGCAAACAAATGCTCCAAAGTATGGATACCTTTTTCCGACAACGCTTCCGCATTGGGTACACAAAAACGAAGGTCGAACACAGTGATATCATCTCCGCTTGGGCTACTCATCTTTTTTGCCACACGTACCGCAGGAGCGATCATCTTCGTATGGTCTACAGTAAAACTGTCTAATAATGGCATAGGATTTCCTTCAAAATATTTTTTTGATTATAGCGAGATTTACTAATTTTTCAATCTTCATTATTGTAACGTGATGAATTTCACAGCCTCAAGTGCCGACTTTGATAAATTCTCCGTGTGTTCCAACAGTACGCTTTCATCTGCATATCCGCATGTTACAGCCACACTGTTGATATTTGCTGCTTTGGCTGCCAAGATATCCATAGGTGTATCGCCTATCATCCAGTAGATATTTCTTTCGCTTTGCAGCATGGACAAGGCTTTGAGGATCGGTTCGGGGTGGGGTTTGGGATTTACCACATCTTCACGGCCTATCAGTATATCAAAATAAGACATCAGTCCCATATGCTCCAGCAACTCTTTGGAGTATTTCCCCGTCTTGGTCGTCACGACCCCCAGAACCGCATGTTGGCTTGCAAGCTCTACAGCCTCCCTTGCCTCCGGGAGCAACACTGTCTTGGCACAGGAAATTTTTTGATAATGCTTCTTATACGCCTGTACATGTGCATCTACATATCTATCCTCTACCCCCAATGTTGCGAACATCACGTCCAAAGGATGTCCTATCTCCGCTTTGATCGATTCCTCATCCGGTACTGCTGTACCGAATGTTTTACATGCGACACCAAAACTCTCCAGTATCGCTTCTGTTGAATCTATCAGTGTTCCGTCTAAATCAAATAGTATTATCATCTTCTCTTTCTTTATGCATTAATTTTGGTGCTGAAGCAAGTAATTTTTGTGTGTAGGGATGCCGAGGATCTTCCATTACATCTTCTACCAAACCTTGTTCAACGATTTTACCCTCTTTCATCACAGCCACCTCATCAGCTATCCTAGGAATAATAGAGAGATCATGTGTGATAAACAGATACGAGACCCCTGATGCTTTTTGCACTCTGGTCAATAAGTCAAGCACCTGTGTCCGCACAGAGACATCAAGTGCTGAAGTAGGTTCATCACAAATGATCAGCTCAGGTTCTACAGCCAATGCTCTTGCGATACCTATACGTTGACGTTGCCCTCCTGAAAACTCATGCGGATAGCGATGCATGTGGGCAGCTTCCAAATCGACTTTTAAAAGAAGTGCCTCAATATATTTATCTTGTTCTCTTCTGCTTTTAGGTCCCACATCCAAACTGATCATCCCTTCCCTAATGATATTGGCTATGGTCATTCGGGGGTTTAGTGCA
>JBNLDB010000177.1:0-3536 GCA_050304115.1 Sulfurovum sp.
AAGGATATGATCTGTACGGACCGGACCGTATTTGGTGGTCACTGTCGAGCCTTCAACAATGGGGAGCAGATCGCGCTGGACGCCTTCCCGAGATACATCAGGTGAGCCTGAGCCGGAACCACCCCTGGAGGCGATTTTATCTATCTCATCAAGAAATACGATACCGCCCTTCTCTACCTTTTCAAGTGCCAGAGATTTAAGCTCTTCTTCATCAAGAAGTTTTTCACTTGCTTCAGCTTCCAATATCTTCTTCGCATCTTTTACAGTGACCTCTTTCTCCGGACCTTTCTTGCCCATACCGCCTAGGACCTTTACAATAGACTCCTGTACCTGTATCATCTGCGGAGGAAGTCCCTCTTCTGGCATAGTAGGATTGTTTGGTACTTCTACTTTTATTTTTAGATGATCCAGTTCACCTTTGGCATACTTCTCCTGCATACGTGCAAAAGAGGCATCATACTCTGCTTTCTTCTGTTCACTGGCTCCTGATGGAAGTGGCGGAAGCAATTTTTCTATGATCTTGTTTTCAATATAGTTTTCTATTTTCTCTTTATTTTTCTCATTTTCACTCTCACGCACCAGGCTCATAGATGTAGCAGCCAGATCACGTATCATTGACTCCACATCTCGTCCGACAAATCCTACTTCCGTATATTTACTGGCTTCTACTTTGATGAATGGAAGGTTCATCATTTTTGCCAAACGTCTGGCTATCTCTGTTTTACCTACCCCGGTACTCCCTATCATCAATATATTTTTAGGCGTGACATCCTGTTGCATCTCTGGAGTAAGTTGCATACGTCTGTAACGGTTTCTCAGTGCTACGGCGATCGTCTTTTTTGCTTCATTCTGTCCTATGACATATTTATCCAGGTAAGTAACGATCTCTTTAGGTGTTAAATTATCCACGACACTTCCTTACAGTTCTAATATTTTAATATTCTTATTCGTATAGATGCAAAGTTCACCTGCGACTTCGAGTGACTCTTGTACCAGTGTTCTTGGGTCAAGGTCTGTATGTTTGTCCAAAGCACGTGCTGCGGAGATGGCATAGTTACCACCAGATCCTATCGCTGCGATTTTTCCGTCTTCTGGTTCTACCACATCACCATTACCTGAAAGTATAAAGATATGTTCCTGGTTCAGTACGATCATCATCGCTTCAAGCTGACGCAGATGCTTATCTTTTCTCCACATTTTGGAAAATCCTATGACGGACTTGAAAAGATCACCTCTTTTTTCAGCCAATATCCCTTCGAACATATCAAAAAGGTTAAAAGCATCTGCCGTACTTCCGGCAAATCCCGCCAATACTTTTCCTTCATGCAGTGTACGTATCTTCGTGGCATTCCCTTTGAGTACCGTATCACCAAAAGTTACTTGACCATCACCGCCTATCACTGCTTTGCCATTGCTTTTATACCCCAGTATCGTAGTTGCGTCAAACATGACTAGATACCTACCACTTCTACTTTAAGTGTCGCATGTATACCATGTCCCAGTTTTGCATCTACTTCATGTGTCCCTGTCGACTTGAGTGCTTTTTTTAGATTATATTTTTTTTGTCAAGTGTTATATTCAATTGTGTTTCTATGGCATTTGATATATCGGCATTTCCTACTGAACCTTTGATACCCACTGGGGCCAATGGTTTTTCAACTTTAATGGTTGCTGCTTCGAGTGTTACTTTTTCAGCTTCAAGTCTGGCCAATTCTTCTTTAAGCTTTCTTGCCATCTCTTCTTGTTCAGCTTTCCAGTTTTCTACAACCTCGGGTGTAGCCAACTTTGCCAAACCTTTTCCTATAAGGAAGTTCTGTCCATAGCCATCTTTCACTTCTTTTATTTCACCTGCTTTACCCAGTGTTTTAACATCTTTGATCAATAATACTTTCATTTATTTATTCCTTCTTACGCCGTATCTACTTATAATTTTAACAAACTTTTACTAGACATCTGTTAAAAGTACTATACATCGCGTACTTTAAAGTATAGCTTTAGTGTGATGATAGTATGATATATAGTATATAAAATATGTCAAAAGGGGATCTTTCAATGAAGTTTGTTTACATCTTTCTTGTTGTCACTCTTTTTACATTTCAAGGGTGTACGACAAAAGAAGCCAAACCCCACGCAAATCATCAACCCATTCAAACAGACGCTCTTACAACAGGTACATCGGAGGATCAAATGAAAGATGATGACTCAGAAGCATTTGCAGAAGAGTTTGAAGCGGAGTTTTCCGAGCAGGAGGCACAGACTACCAGTGACCCTTTCAGCGGTTACAATAGAGTGATGACTTCTTTCAATGATACATTTATCCTCTATGCCTTGACCCCTGTCTCCGAAGCCTATGCAGCGGTACTGCCTCAACCTTTACGATTAGGGGTTTCCAATGCTGTTGAGAACATACAATTTCCTATACGTTTTGCCAATAACCTCTTGCAAGGAAAGTTCCACAACGCTTCGGACGAACTGGGAAGATTCATTATCAACTCTACGGTAGGGCTGGGTGGACTTATAGACGTTGCAACAAACTATATGACAACACCGATTCCGGCTCATGATGAAGACTTCGGTCAAACCTTGGGATACTATGGTATAGGATCAGGGTTCCATGTTGTCCTTCCATTCATCGGGCCATCCAATATCAGAGATATAGTAGGACTTACAGCCGATGCCTATCTCTCACCTATTGTGAATGTAAGAGGATTAGAAAATTATAAAATACCTCAAAACTTTGGTCAATCTGTCGGTATCTATTCTGTTCATATGGTGAATAAAACCTCTCTACATTTAGGAGAATATGAAAACCTTAGAAAAGATGCTATAGATCTCTATCCATTCTTTAGAGATACTTATGAACAAAAACGAAATTCTGATATAGCAGAATAAATTCAATAAGGTAAACACATATGTTAAAAAAAATCATTCTACTTTTATGTCTCCCTCTGATCTCTCTTTATGCTATTGAAGAGCAAAATATCCAAAAAGTAACGGACACAAAGGTAAGAGAGGTCCTGAATATCTTGAAAGACAAAACCTTGTCCCAGAAACAAAAAGATGCAAAGAATGTGCGTATCATAGACGATATTTTTGATTTTGATATCATGGCGCAAATCAGTTTGGGTAAGCAATGGAAATCACTTTCCAACAGTGAAAAAGTACGGTTTTCCAAAGCTTTTGAGAAAAAAATAAAACATTCCTATCTGGATAAACTAAGACTCTACAACAATGAAAAAGTAATCATTAAAAATTTAGAAAAGATCAAATCTAACCGCATTACATTGGAAACTCAGGTCATAGGTCTTGATGACACCTATAAGGTCATTTATCTTTTTTACAAAAAGAGACATACCAACCAGTGGTATATCTATGATGTAGAGTTGGTCGGTGTGAGTATCATTCAAACCTATAGTCCCCTTTTCGTATTCCTGCATTATCAAAACTGCAGCAATTTGCTTGCTTATTGAGCCAATCACAAACTGGCTGTTAAGCGATAGTGGCTTTTTAGTATCAAGATCGGCATAGCCAATAGC
>JBNLDB010000178.1:0-3508 GCA_050304115.1 Sulfurovum sp.
GTGAGGGCTTAGAGGCATGATTGATATTGATAGTATCACCCTGAATGATAAAGTTGTCATCACCCCAAATGTCTAAACCAAAATTTTTCATAGTAGTGCCTTGTTGTTTTATTATGATAATTATAGCCAAACTTAATCTAATCTTACCTATAATATTTCTATGATGAAACAGTTCTTAACTTATGAAGAAGACCGGGATCACCTTAAGCTTATCTCTACAGGAGAATGGATGCTTGGTACGGTACTTCAAATAGAAAAGGAACTGCTCCAAATTCCTTATGATAAAAAGATTGTTTGGGATGTTTCAGGTATCAGTGATTTTGACAGTGCAGGGGTACTGCTTTTTATAGAACATTATGAACGTTTGCAAAAACAGACAGAGGTGGAGATCGTAGGGTATACAGAGAATCAAAAAGATATGTATACACTGCTTCATAGAAATATCCCGCAGATCGAACCTCTTAGGAAAAAAGGTATGCTGGAAAACCTGGGTAGAAGAAGCTATGAGATATGGGATGATATCAAGAGTTTCATTACCTTTTTGGGACATCTTTTTTATGCCATATTCCATACCTTTGTCAAACCTAAAGATATACGTTTTAAAGAGACTATCTATCATATTCACCAATCAGGCTTCAACGCCCTGATCATTATAGCATTAACATCATTTTTAGTAGGGATGGTCATCTCCTATCAAGGGTCTGTTCAGTTGGCTAAGTTCGGTGCAGATATTTTCATCGTAGATACGGTCGCTATATCCATTACCAGAGAGTTGGGACCGATGATCACTGCGATTGTCATTGCGGGACGCAGCGGTTCTGCCTATACGGCTGAAATAGGGGCGATGAAAATTACAGAAGAGATCGCTGCTATGCGTACGATGGGTTTCGATCCATATACATTTTTGGTACTTCCGCGTATCTTCGCTTTGATGGTCGCACTGCCATTGTTGATCTTCTTTGCTGATATTATAGGTATCTTAGGTGGTATGGTCGCTGCGAATATGGAACTGAATATTTCAATGGGGCTCTTTACCCAAAGACTCTATGAAGTTCTGGAAGTAAAACATTACCTGCTGGGTATGATGAAAGGACCGGTCTTTGCATTTCTCATCGCTGCGGTAGGATGTTTTAGAGGATTTCAGGTCTCTTACAGTACAGAGAGCGTAGGGCTTCATACGACAGCATCCGTGGTGAACTCGATCTTTTTAGTGATCGCATTTGATGCACTCTTCTCTGTGATCTTTACGGAGCTTGGGTTATGAAGCGTGTCATTCAAGTCAAAGATGTCATGACACGGTTTGGTGAACGAACAGTGCATGATGGGGTCAGCCTTCATATTGATGAAAATGAGATCTATGCGATTTTGGGTCAAAGTGGTTCAGGAAAATCCGTATTGATGAAAGAGATGATCATGCTCCTTGAACCAAGTGCAGGAGAGATATCTGTTCTTGGCACATCCCTCAGCCGTATAGGATTTAAAGAGGCACAAGCATTACGCAGTGACTGGGGCGTGCTTTTCCAGTTTGGAGCCCTTTACTCCTCTTTGACGGTCGCGGAAAATATAGCAGTACAGCTTAAGGAGTATACCGATATCTCAAAAGAGATGAGAGATAAACTGGTACAGTCTAAGCTGGCACTTGTAGGACTGGAACCCCATGTAGGCAGTTTGTACCCTTCCGAGCTCAGTGGAGGGATGGTGAAGCGTGCAGCGCTTGCAAGGGCATTGGCAATGGAACCCAAGCTCCTTTTTTTGGATGAACCGACCTCAGGACTCGATCCCATTGGTGCACGAAATTTTGATGCACTGATCGTAGAGTTGCGTGACCTCTTAGGTATCACTGTTGTTATGATCACACATGATCTTGAGAGTATTTTCAGCATTGTGGACAGGATGGCCGTTCTGGCAGATAAAAGGGTTGTTGCACAGGGGTCACTGGAAAATGTGTTACAATCACAACATCCCTTTGTAGAAGAATTCTTTAAAAATGAGTACACTAAAGAGAGATTTAAAGACAAGGTTAAAGATGTATAGCAGAGTCAATTACACCATTGTAGGTATCTTCGTACTACTTTTTGGCGCAGGTATGGTATGGTTTGCTTTTTGGCTTGCCAAGTATGATATACAGGAAGAGTTTGATCTTTATAAACTTGAAATGCATGAGTCTGTTGCAGGTCTTTCCATAGACTCCAATGTAAAACTGCGTGGTGTGGATATTGGGAGTGTCAGTAAAATACAGATCAATCCTCAAGATATAGAAAAAGTTGAGATATTCGTCAAAATAAAAAAAGGCATACCCATCAAAGAGGATATGGTAGCGCATACTGTCATGTTTGGTGTGACGGGACTTTTGTCGATCGAGATCGAAGGGGGTACGAATGCAGCTAAAACCTTGGTGCCTACGGATGACCATATACCGCTGATTAAAACAAGACCTTCGTTCCTTACACAGTTAGCAGGTGACATTGGTGGCGCGAGCGGGAAAATAGAAGCGCTTTTAGTGCAGAGCCAAAAACTGCTTTCAGATGATAACATTGAAACATTGGGAAAGATTCTTGATAATATTGAACAAATGACAGCCAAAGGTGAAAAACTGGAAGATAAAGTCATAGTGACATTGGATGAATTTAGAGAATCTCTGGCAAGCATGAATAGAGATTTTAAATTGATACAAAAAGATTTTGCAGAAATTAAGCAAGTCTCTATACCTACTATCGATAAATTGATGGAAACAAGCAAGAACTTTAATCGTGTGACACTTAAAGTGGAAAATACGATAGAGAGAGGGGACTATAATCTCAAACAGATCTTTGAACCTATGCTTATAGAGATACGGATCCTGACCAATCAGTTGACTGCCTTGTCAAGACAAATCGAACAAAATCCCAGTGAATTACTTTTTAAATCTAGAACATTAAGAAAGGGACCGGGGGAATGAGAAGAAGTATACCTATCCATATCGTAACGATGATGATCGCAATAGGATGTATAGGATGCAGTAAGGCACCTGTCATGGATCTCTATAGCCTTAATGTGCCTCAGGTACAAACAGAGACAGCAAGTGCCACTAAAAACAAAAGTATCAAAGTGAAATTTCCGCAAAGTATCAAAGACCCGATGTCCGAAAAGATGCAGTTTTCTTACACAGCAAATGAGAGAGGGGTCTATCAAAACTCTCAATGGTCCAATCATATGAACAGACTTTTACAAGGCATATTCATAGAAGTGTTGGATAACAGTAGACGCTTTAAGGTCGTACTTTCGGATATGTCGACCCTTGAAGAGAATTACAGACTGGAAAGTAATATTTTTGATTTTGAACACCAGGTACGTGGTAGAGACTCTTATGCGGTTGTATCTATACAGTTTACTCTTATCGACGCGGATAGGGGCAGACTGGTAAAAAGTAAAAGATTTTCTTACAGGGAACCTACACCAACCACAGATGCAAAAGGCTATGCGATCGCTACGAATAGAGTGATCGCAAAACTCAGTCAAGACCTTTTGA
>JBNLDB010000179.1:0-3490 GCA_050304115.1 Sulfurovum sp.
AAAAAAGACTGCCAAAAAAGCGGAAAGAGATAACCCTATAAACGTCAGATCTTTTCCGTATGAGTACTCAGGTCCGCCAAGAAAGGTAGCAGCAGACTGTGAAGTAGCCAGTACAGACATCGCTGCAGCAAACATAGGAACGGAGTTTCCTCCGACGAAATAATCACGGGTAGACTTGACTTGCACTCGGCTTAAAAGTACTGATGTAACAGTTAATACTAAAAAATATGCAAAAAATATTCCCCAGTCCAGGGTACTGAATGAAGAGTTCATCATTCCCCTTTAGGCGGTGCTTTTAGATCGAGGCACTCTACGGCCTTTCTGATATCGGCCATGAATTTTTCACCAGGGTCGGACTTCACTGTCCTGTACCCTTTGTCCTTTTCCAGCCATAAGGATGTTTGCTCCATCTGCTTATACTCATGATGACCTGCAAGATACTCGATCGTAGGATATTTGGCTTTAAGATAGAACACAAGGTCTATGTTTGCCTGTCTCTGTGCCGGTGTCAGGTCCTCACTCTTGTTGTCTTTCCCTCCGATGTTCTCTATCCCGATACTGGTGTAGTTCAGTCCTATCACATGACGTGCCATCCAATTCTCCGGCATTAAACGGTAAATGGTCCCGTCACGTGCCACCATGAATTGGGAAGATACATTCAGAGCTGAAGCTTTCATGATGTCTTTTCTATCAGAAAGAAGTTTCTCAGGCTGCAAACGCTTGAAGGATTTCTCAAGATCCATCTCCGCAGTCCAGTGCAGCATGATGATCTTTGGCGTGATCTCAATACTCTCTACATCCATACCGTAATGTGATTTGATATATGCTTTCGTCATAGCGATTCGTTCGGGGCCAAAATCTATGGGTTTATCAATGATCTGGAGAGGCTGTATGGGCTTTGTGGTGCAGGCTGCAGGTTTTGCTTCATCTTTTCCACATGCGTTGAGAGAAAGAAGCGCTAGAGAGAGTAGTAGTATTCTTAACATGAAATAAATCCTCACTTCCAAGTAGTGTTATTCGACCTGATCTTGGCTACTGTTTTCTTTTTCTTTCAGAAGGGCCCAAACAAGGATCACAGAAGGAATACCCAAAGAAAGTATATAACTGGGAATATGCAGTAATGCATGTCTGTTGAGATATAAAAACCCTAAAATGAGCAGTGCATAGGCACCCAGTCTATAGAAAGAGAGGGCCGCTTTGGTATCTTTAAGGGTTTGATAGAGTGTGCGTCTGTTCTCTTTGAGTCTCTTCTTCTCTTCTTTGACAGTCTGGGCCAGACTTTTCTCATCGACTGGTTCATCCTCACTGTAAAGATCATACGGATCTTCAAGTGTATCTATCACATCTTTGCTGTCATCCATTGTTGCCATGTTGTGCTTCACTCGGGCATTGACCATACGTCTATAGCTCACTATCGATGCTAGCATGACCAGTGTTGCCGTAATATACCCTATTTGCGTACTGTAAAGTACTTTAATATCAAAAAATATTATTGCAGCTAAAAGTAGTAAAATATCCACAGTCACAAGCACTGTGAGGATCTTACGGTTCGTACTACTCATCATCATCCTCAGCATCATATTTGGCCTGCTGTTCCTTTTTATAGGTGTATCTAGGATCTTTAGCCAGTTCATCCAGTGACTTTTTTTGTTTGGCATACGCTTTATAGACATTAGAGATCGCCGCACCTATTCCGATGAATACACCGATCCAGAGTGTCCAACCAGCACCTGTCATATTACGCAGTCCCAATCCTATCCCTACACCGATAATGACAGCAACAACCATGGAGATACCAAGACTGAGTCCGTCTGCAGCATCCACCACTTTTTTGAATTTTGGTTCTTCACTATTGTTTTGCATCTTTAGTCCTCGTGATTTAAAAATTTAGTATAGCCAATTGGTACATAGAGCATGGTTTATAATTAAAGTTTTCTTGCTCTATGTTGCACCTGTAACTGTTGCCTTAGTATGACAATTCCATAAACAGAAGGATGTACTCTTCTACTTTAGGTAACAGTACGGTTCCGTGTCCGTCACCAGAGAGTATAAGTGTAGTACCTGCGATCGCTTTTTTACCGTACTCAAGTGCATTCACGTTCGCACCCAATGGGTCATTTTTAGTCGCCACAAAGTAGGTTTTTGTAAGTGAGCTCGAAAGAGCCATGTCACTTTCACTGTTTGCTGATCTACCAGCAGAAAGTGTGATAAGCGCTTTGGCATCATAATCATTCAGTACGGGGATCAGCGATGCCCCACCTAATGATGCACCAATGAGATAGAGTTGTTGCATATCCAGGTTTTTCTCCTCTTCTAACCTCTCTAACCATGCTATAAGGTCCTGAGGTATCTTGGAAAAGCCTACTTTTGGTGCACTTGCATCAAATGCTGCTCTCACTTCACTTGTATTTTTAGGTACTTGTACACTGTTCTCTACACCTTTTTGCATATTTGACTTTCCATGACCACGCAGATCCACACTGAATGTCGCCAGACCTTTTGCTTGTAATCTCATCGTGAGTATATCCCATGATGTATGGTCAGCACCGAACTGGTGTGCCAAAAGTACAATAGGCGTAGGTTTCGTAATATTTTTCGGTTTTTCCAGCCATCCGTGGAGTTCAAATCCATCTTCGGTCGTAAGGGTAAGCTCCGTAGCAAAAAGTGGCAGGATAAGTACCAAAGAGAGTAGAAACTTTTTCATGATATGTCCTTTACAAAGAGGAGAACTTTATGGCTGTTTCCTCAAAATGATATGAAGTGTGACTTAGGCTATTTCAGCCATCACTTCATACGCTGCTTTGATCGTCTCATCGATCATTTCATCTGTCATAGCAGCACAGATAAACCCTGCTTCAAATGATGAACAGGCAAGATAGACACCTCTATCTAACATGCCTTTATGGAATTTTGCGAACCTTGCTGTATCATTTTCCAGAGCATCATCAAAATTCTTCACTGGTTTGTCAGAGAAGAAGAAACCGAACATACTGCCTCTTACATCAGTCACAAAAGGTATATTTGATGCATCTGCGGCTTTTTTGAAACCATCCATGAGTTTTTTAGCTTTGTTTCCAAGCGATACATATAAAGAAGGGTTGGATTTGAGTTTTCTAAGACTTGTAAGCCCTGCTGCCATGGCCACAGGATTACCTGAGAGTGTTCCCGCCTGATAGACCGGACCTTCAGGAGAAAGGTGTGCCATGATCTGCGCTGATGCACCAAATGCACCTACAGGCATACCTGCACCGATGACCTTACCCAGAGTGACCATATCCGGTTTTATACTTGAAATACCTTGAGCCCCTCTCAATGAAGCTCTAAATCCGCTCATGACTTCATCAAAGATAAGGAGTGCACCGTGGTTGGTACAGAGACATCTGAGTTCTTCCAAAAATGCTTCATCCGCAGGGACAAGCCCCATATTCCCGGCGATCGGCTCGATGATCACACAGGCGATACCGTCCGGTGACTCCTCAAAACATTTCAA
>JBNLDB010000180.1:0-3466 GCA_050304115.1 Sulfurovum sp.
AGTTCCACAAGGAAAACGAACCTTTTAGTATTCATTACTCCCCATCTAATCACCAATTCCAAGGACGCGGATAACATCACCCATAAGAAACGAATAGAAATAGAAAGAATCAGAAAGTTATACGACTGGGATATAAAAATAAAAAAGGGAAATTTAAAATAGAGAAAAATATTGCCTACCTTTTGAAGGTAGGCAAATGAAGAAAAGTGGTAGTAGACTACTCAACCATTGCTTCAAGGTCTTCTTTAGAAACCTTGTTGAAGTTTAGGTATTTATAGATACTGTCAGTCATTTCTGGCTTGATCTTATTTGAAACTACTTCTAAGTACTCTTCAGCTGTTGGGATCTTACCTTTAAGTGCAACCACTGCAGCAAGCTCAGCAGAACCAAGGTATACTTGAGAACCTTTACCGAGTCTGTTGTCGAAGTTTCTTGTTGATGTAGAGAATACCCATGCATTTTGCTTAACAGCTGCCTGGTTACCCATACATAAAGAACATCCAGGAGGCTCGATACGTGCTCCGGCCATTCCGAATACTGAATAGTACCCCTCTTCTGTAAGTGTCTTCTCATCCATTTTCGTCGGAGGACAGATCCAAAGTTTAGTATCTACTTGACCTTCACCTCTAAGTACTTCTGCATTCGCTCTGAATAGACCGATGTTTGTCATACAAGAACCAACAAATACTTCATCGATCTCTGTTCTAAGACCTGCTGCGTGTACTTCAGAAAGTGTTTTAACGTCATCCGGGTCATTTGGACATGCAACGATCGGCTCTTTGATCTCAGACATGTTAATTTCGATCACTGCTGCATACTCTGCATCTTTATCTGCTTCCATTAACTCTGGGTTAGCGATCCAGTCTCTCATTTTCTGTGCACGTCTTTCTAGTGTTGCTTTATCTTCATACCCTTGAGCGATCAACTCTTCGATCAATGCGATGTTAGACTCTAGGTACTCGATGATAGGCTCTTTGTTAAGCTTAACCGTACAAGCTGCAGCTGAACGCTCTGCAGATGCATCTGAAAGTTCGAACGCCTGCTCAGCTTTAAGATCTTCAAGACCTTCGATCTCAAGAACACGTCCTGAGAAGATGTTTTTCTTACCAGCTTTTTCAACAGTCAAAAGACCATCTTTGATCGCTTGGTAAGGAATGGCATTTACCATATCTCTTAGTGTGATACCTGGTTGCATTTCACCTGTAAATCTTACAAGTACAGACTCAGGCATTGTTAGAGGCATCATACCTGTAACTGCTGCAAACGCAACAAGACCTGAACCTGCCGGGAATGAGATACCGATAGGGAATCTTGTGTGTGAATCCGCACCAGTACCTACTGTATCAGGAAGACACATTCTGTTCAACCATGAGTGGATAACACCGTCACCTGGTCTAAGTGTGAAACCTTTTCTCTCAGTCATGAACTGTGGAAGTGTGTGGTGAAGTTTGATATCTGCTGGTTTTGGGTATGCAGATGTGTGACAGAATGACTGAAGTACGAAGTCTGCACCAAAGCTAAGTGCTGCAAGGTCTTTTACTTCATCTCTTGTCATTGCTCCGGTTGTATCTTGTGAACCAACCGTTGTACAAACCGGCTCACAGTAAACACCTGGTTTAACACCTTCAAGTCCACATGCTTTACCAACCATTTTTTGTGCTAAAGTATACCCTTTACCGTTGTCAGCTGGTTGCTCAGGTGCCATGAATGCATCTGATGCACCAAGACCAAGTGCTTCTCTAGCTTTAGCAGTAAGACCTTTACCGATGATCAGTGGTACACGTCCACCTGCTCTCATCTCGTCTGGGATCGTGTTTGGCTCAAGTTTGAATTCAGATACTACTGTACCGTTTTTCTCGATCACACCGTCAAAAGGCTTAAGTGTGATCACATCACCAGTCTCTAATTCACCTACTGGTGCTTGGATCGGTATACATCCTGAATCTTCTGCAGTGTTGAAGAAGATCGGAGCAATGATACCACCGATAACAACACCACCAGTTCTTTTTCCTGGGATACCAGGGATATCTCTACCCATGTGCCACTGTACTGAGTTGATACCTGATTTTCTTGATGAACCAGTACCTACAACATCACCAACGTATGCTAACGGGTGACCTTTTTTTCTAAGCTCATCCATAGTCTCAAGCGGGTTCTCCATTCTGTTCACTAGGAAAGAGTTCGCGTGAAGCGGGATATCTGCTCTAGTAAATGCTTCTGACGCTGGAGAAAGGTCATCCGTGTTTGTTTCACCAGGAATCTTGTAAACAGTCAGTGTGATCTCTTTTTCCATCTCTGGCTTGTTGTAGAACCACTCTGCATTTGCCCAAGACTCTACGATCTCTTTAGCTTTTGCATTACCAGCATCCATCATTGATTTAACATCGTTGAATGCATCATATACAAGGATAGTGTTTTTAAGTTGTTCAGCAGCTGCGTCTGTCACTTCACCACCGATCTTAAGTGCTTCAACAAGTGGAGTAACGTTGAATCCACCTAGCATAGATCCAAGGATCTCACATGCTTTTACTGCATCGATTGCATCACAAGTTACATTACCTTGTACGATATCGTTCAGGAATGCTGCTTTTACGTAAGCTGCATCATCCACACCCGCAGGTACTTTATTTTGGAACATATCCATTGCGTAATCGACATCAGCGATTGGGCTTGCTTTTAATAATTCAACAAGCTGTGCTGTTTGATCAGCTGTAAGTGCGAGTGGTGGAACACCTAACTCAGCACGCTCAGCCGTATGTGCTTTATACTCTTCTAATAAGGCCATTATGGTCTCCTGTGTAATTTTTGTGCTGTATATTAACAAAAAAACAGTAGATTTTGTATTCTATAAGATGAAGATATGAATGAGATAATTTATTTGTATCGTATGGTTACAGGAAAAGAGACCATTTAAGTCTTATTTTAGGTTCCAGAGAGAAATTAGATGATTTCTCTGTTACCTTTTGCATTGGGTGCGCTTAATACACCCATCGCTTCAAGCTGTTCTATAATGTTTGCAGAACGGTTATACCCTATCTGCAGTTTTCGCTGCAAGTAGGAGATAGATGTTTTTTTATCTGTCAATACCACTGACTTTGCTTCTTCATAAAGAGGATCAAGTTCCATATCACCCTCTTCTCCTTCACTTGCACTGACCCCACCAGCCACTAGATAACTTTCATCATATTCAGGTGTGCGCTGTGCTTTAAGGAACTCAACGATCTCTTCTATCTCCTCTTCTTTATTCCATGGTGTATGTAAACGTACCAGCCCTGTCGCACCAGGAGGAGTAAAAAGACCATCACCACGTCCAAGCAGACTCTCCGCTCCCATTGCATCCAAGATCACCTTGGAATCTATACGTTGACCTACACGGTAACTCAGTCTGGAAGGAAGATTGGCTTTGATGAGTCCTGTCACAACATCCACACTTGGTCTTTGTGTAGCAACGATAAGGTGTATACCA
>JBNLDB010000181.1:0-3439 GCA_050304115.1 Sulfurovum sp.
CAAGTTCAGGAATGAGCTGGAAAATATTGTTCAAGATATTGTGATCGAGAGTAAGATACAGCAAAAAGAAATTCGAGAACTTGAAAGAAAGATGACCAAAAAAGCTGTAGACATGAGTATCAATGAATTAAAAGGGAAGTATCAAGCGTATGAAAAAGTTGTAGCCTATTTAGAGAGTGTGGAAGAGGACATTATCGATAATTCCCAGGATTTTTTAATTTCTGCCCAGAACAATCTTGCAATGATGGGAACCAACTATGCCAAACAAAGCGGTATATTTAACCGATATCACGTCAATGTTATCGTAGCACATAAAGACCAAGAGGGTGCGCCTATTCTTTATGAGGATAATCCAACCTATACAAATCTATTCGGTGAGATCGAACACATTGCACAAATGGGAACACTTTTGACCGATTTCAATCTGATCAAAGCTGGAGCATTGCATAGGGCTAATGGTGGCTATCTGATATTGGATGCTTCAAAGGTTTTAATGCAGCCTTTTGTCTGGGAAGGGTTGAAAAGGATGTTGAGGTCTTCGGAGATCCGTATAGAACCGCTTGCTCGTTCATTGAGCTTGATCAGTACACTTTCTTTGGAACCTGAGACCATTGAACTGGATATCAAGATCGTACTTATTGGAGACAGATTGCTCTATTATCTCCTCTATAACTATGATCCTGAGTTCAGGGAACTCTTTAAGATCAATGCCGATTTTGAAAATGAGACAGACCGAACAGATGAAAATATTCAGCTCTATGCCAGAATGATAGGTATGATGGCAAGAGATCATGGCCTTTTACCCTTAGATACACAAGCAGTGGGCAAGGTGATCGAATACAGTTCCCGAATGGCAGAGGACAGTCAGAAACTTACCACACATTTGGGTGGTTTGAGCGATCTGTTACATGAAGCCGATTTTATTGCTTCAGAAGAACAGATGGACCATATTTCAAAAACACAGATAGATCAAGCCATTAGGGAAAAGATAGAAAGATCAGACAGGATCAAAGACAGGATGTATGAAGCGATTAAGAGAGGAACCATACTGATAGATACAGAAGGGTCTGTTATAGGTCAGATCAATGGGGTTGCTGTACTTGATCTAGGAAACTTTTCTTTCGGCCATCCCTCAAAGATCACAGCATTGACACGGCTGGGTAAAGGTGGCGTGATCAATATAGAAAGAGAAGCAAAGCTCAGTGGTCCGACTCATGATAAGGGGATCATGATACTTTCAGCGTATTTGGCTGCTACTTATGCAAAGGATTTTCCTTTAACGATGACTGCAACACTGGTATTTGAACAGTCCTACGGAAAGATCGATGGTGACAGTGCTTCCTGTGCAGAACTTTTTACGCTACTCTCTTCATTGAGCGAAGTGGCGCTTGATCAGTCCATTGCAGTAACCGGTTCAGTCAATCAAAATGGTGAAATACAGGCAGTTGGCGGAATAAACGAAAAAATTGAAGGATATTTTGAAGTATGCCAGCAAAAAGGACTAACCGGGAAGCAGGGAGTACTTATCCCGGCTGCCAATATTTCAAATTTAATGTTGAAAGAAGAAGTGTTGGAAGCTGTAAAAAATAAGAAATTCAGGATTTATGCGATCGAGAATGTGGATGAAGGATTGGAGATACTCACAGGTAAAAAAAGCGGTACAAAAGACAAAAACGGTCACTTCCCAAAAGAGAGTATCAATTATCTTGTAGAAGAGAAATTAAAGCTTTTTGCAAATAAGAGCAGACAAAAAAAGATATGAGAAACATATGATCATCTGTAGCTGTATACTCCATCTTGAACTGCCTTATGTACAATCACTCAAAGGGCGTAGAAGTGTCACGAACAGTATGAAAGAGAAGCTGAAAGCATTCAATGTCTCTGTAATGGATATCAGTGGTGAGTATGCCAAAGAGGCTGATATCGCTTTTGTTTATCTCTCTCCCAATAGGCTTAAATCCACACAGTATCGTGAAAAGATCGAACAAATGCTTGAGAGGAATTTTTCAGAATATCACTTTGAGCTGGAGTATGAAGAGATCTGAATCGATACACTATGAAGATGATCTATCCTCTTTGTAAATATAAAAAAGAAAAACACTTATACCCATCAAAGATCCTGTGAGAAAAAGCATCCAAGGAAAATAGATACTCTCATTTTGTTCATGCACAGACGATCCGGGAATGATAAAAGAGATAATAATAAGCAGTGCTGAAATTAACTCAAGCAGAATGAACCTTTTGTCAAAATGAAAAAAACGGTTCTTTTGATGATGAAAAAGCAGGGTTGTACCGGCATAGATGAAACCTATGGATACAAGGATAGGTGCCCAGACGGGTCCCACCCAGGGTGCAGGGATAAGAAAGAGTATATCCCATGTCTGCATACTCTCCGGCCAATGAAGAAGCACTTTCAAAAAAATATAATAGAAAATATCCCATACTCCAAAGAGTATGAAAAAAGCAGAGAAACGGCTTTGTACTCTGTTGTATGTCAAGGATGCAGTTGCCCAGATCAAGAGTAGTGTCGCTGCTTCACGGACTATTTCGATGATGAGTATACGATCCTCTATCATGACCAAAGGAAAGGCAAAACCTTCCGGATAATATATTTCCCGAAGATAAACAACGACTGCAGCTTCTATATATCCAAATGCTGCACCCCATAGTGTCAACCATATCAGCTGTTTTAACATTCTTATCCTTTTTGGGTCAAGATTCCAATACCTTATCCAAATATTTCATCATACGTCGGTAATGATCTCCCTTCCAGTAGATGCGATCACAGGTAGGACAGTATTCAAAATAGTCAAAATACTTTTTGACCTTTTCAGGCAGGCGTTCTATGACCTTCTCTTTTTCTATTATTTGGAGTGGCGTGTTGCAGACGATACATCGGCTTAAGGAGAGAGGGTGTTCATGTAGATGGTACAACTCTATCAGTACTTTTAACTGTTCCTGGGTCGATTTGGGTTCTAAATAAAATACAGGCACATTTTTACGTTGAGAAAGAGAACGGTCTCTGGTAAGAATAATACGTTCTTCATCTTTTGCCAGTTGAATCAAATCATCATCTTCAATATGCGGAAAATAAAGCGTATCAATCCCCAGAAGTCGAAGAAATTTTGCAAGTTTTCCAAGATGGCAATCAGCGATGAACTTTGCGCTGTTATTTTTAGAAAAATGATGGGAATATAGCATTACTTACGAGGTTTTTCCTCGGAGACTGCAGTCCATTCTGCAATACTAGTAGGAAAGTTTTCAAGCTCATTTTTAAATCTATCCCATTCAACATAGTCTGTATTAAATATAGCAACATCTTCGGCAGCCTGTTCTGCAGTTTGATATTCACCAAGCAGTACTTCATCTATCCAAAGCTCGTACTGTAAAAGACCTTTCTGAACGATCGTGAATGTCCCCACGTCAGAATCATAAATAT
>JBNLDB010000182.1:0-3435 GCA_050304115.1 Sulfurovum sp.
CCATGAGCATGATAGTCACTTCCAAACGCGGTAAACGTACGGTAAAAATAGAGAGCTGGTCCAAAGGAAATGACAAAAGCTTTATCAAGATCCTCTACCCTAAAAAAGACAAAGGCATCACCTTTTTAAAGATCGACAATCAAATGTGGCAGTATATTCCCAAGATAGAGCGTACCATCAAAATACCGCCGTCTATGATGCTGCAAAGCTGGATGGGAAGTGACTTCACCAATGATGACATGGTCAAAGAGAGCTCTTTGGAAGAGGACTACAGTGCTTCCCTTCTCTCAAAGAAAGGTGATTTTGCCACCTTGGAACTGATACCCAAACCTAATGCCGCCGTGGTTTGGGGAAAGATCATCATCGATGTCGATCTTAATAACGCTGTACCGATCAAAGAGATATTTTATGATGACATGATGCAAAAAGTAAGGGTGATGACCTTCTCCAAAATAGAAGCGCATGGGTCACACACGATCCCAATGGTCATGGAACTCCAGCCTCTTGATCCGGATAAAAAGAAGAACCGTACGAAGGTGGTCTTTGAAAAGGTCAATTTTGATACCAAAATTGACCCTTCTTACTTTACCAAACAGGCTTTAAAGCGCTATTCAAGGTAGAAAGGTGAAACTGTGCTCTTTTCGCTCGCTTTTAGAAATATTGTAAAATCCAAGGGCAGAAGTATCACCACCCTGCTTTTGAGTACCTTCAGCACCATTCTCTTTATCTCTTATGTTGCGCTGATGGATGGTTCTCACCATCAGATCATTAAAAGTTCGGTAGAGATCTATACAGGGTATGCACATGTAAACCTTGAGGGCTATAGAGATGAAGGTGGCTATGATCATCTCATCGAGGATGCCGGGAGTATTGATGCCATTCTTGAAAAAGATGCTTCCATCAAAGTCTATAGCCCAAGGTTTGAGACCTATGCACTGCTCTCTGGAGAAAAAAAGACCATTGGGAGTTTGGTCGGAGGGATCATTCCTTCTCGCGAAAAATCTCTGAGTAAACTGAAAGATTCCATTGTCAAAGGGGCCTATCTCGATGACAATGACACCAATGCCATCTACCTAGGTTCTGAACTTGCAAAACGTTTGAATGCAGAGGTCGGCAGTGAGATAGCTTTGGTTGGTTCTTCAGTCGATTACTCCATCGCTGCGGACCTTTTTACCGTGAAAGGGATCTTCAAAACTGGCCTTTTCGAATTTGATTCCCAGTCGGCATTTGTCAACAAATCCTATCTGGACACCGTGATGATGAGTGAGAATATAGCCAGTTATTTTACCCTTTACTTCCAGGACAATGACAAGATAGATAAAATGACCGCAGACTTGCAACATGCGCTCCCTCCAGGGGTTGAAGCGGTCAACTGGAAAACACTTCTCACAGCACTTGTACAGGCGATGCTGGTGGATTCTATCTTCGGGTATATCTCCATCTCTATCTTTTTTATCGTGATCTTTTTTGTGATCATGATATTTTCCTATGTCAGTATCTATACACGGGCTCGGGAAATAGGACTATTACGTGCATTGGGGCTGACATCCAAAGATATCTTTGGTCTGCTTTTTATTGAGATCCTGATCCTTGCTACGATCAGTATACTCCTGGGTACCCTCATCGGTGCTTCCATTGCCTACTACTTTGAACTCCATCCTATCGTGATATCGGGTATCGCGGAGACCTATAAGGAGTATGGCGTGGTCAGTGATGAGATACCTATGAAGTTTGACCCTTTTACCATTACATGGAATGCACTGACGATCTTCACACTCAATCTGGCAGCCATTGTCTATCCGATCTTCAAGGTCAACAAACTGACTGCAATGGAGGCAATGAGATATGTATAAACATCTTGCCTGGCTGAGTATCTGGAGGCGTAAGACCCGCTCTTTGATGGTGATCATGATGATCGGTTTAAGTCTCAGCGGCCTGCTTGGACTGCAGGGACTCTATGACGGTATGATCCTCCATTTGATCAATACGACGATCCGCAGTGATTCAGGAGAGATATCTCTCTACAATAAAAAGTATAGACTGAACAAAACACTGGAGTACAGACTCACCCCGGTTTCAGACTATACAGAGGCTTTCTCCAAGATTGACGCCATTGAATCTTACTCCGTACGTTTGGAAAAAGAGGGGCTCATCGCTACCGCACACAAATCACTTGGAGCCGTACTCAAAGGTATCTCTTTGGAAAATGAACGGAGATTTGGCGAGCTTGATGCTTTTATCACCCAGGGAGAGTACAGCTTTGGACAAAAGGGTCAAAAGGCATTGATCGGTTCTGTACTGGCTAAAAAGCTCAACCTTAGCCTGGGAAGCCGTGTGATCTTTACAGCCCAGGATGTAACGGGTGAGATCAATGCTATCTCTTTTCGTATTAGCGGTATTCTTAAAACCGGCAATCCTACTATTGATGAACATACTGTTTTTGTCTCTATGGAAAAAATGTCAACATTTCTTAATGTACATCAAAGTGCCACCCAGATAGCTTTGCGCATCAAAGATGCCGAGCAGATCCCTATGGTACAACAAGCGTTGAAAAAACGCTTTCCTGACATAGATGTGCTTCGCTGGGATGAGCTCTACCCTTTACTGATACAGATGCAAGAGTATATGAATATCTTCAACCTGGCCTCTTATGCTATTGTCTTTATTGTCGCGGCACTGGGGATTTTCGGTGTGATGCTTGTCTCTGTTTTGGAACGGATACGTGAGTTCAGTATCATGCTTGCCATCGGGACACCCTACCCGACAGTAAGAAACCAGATCATTATGGAAGCCTCTTTTCTGGGTCTGATCGGTTATCTTGCAGGTGCCTTGGGAGGATGGATCTTCCTTTTGTATATGTCAACTGCAGGAATCGATATGCGCGCTTTTGAAGCAGGTCTGGAACTCTTTGGCTACAGTGCTGTCATGTATGCCAATATGCATCTTTACTATTTCCTTCAAGCTTTTTTTGCTGTATTTTTTGCTACCCTGCTTTCAGTAATATGGCCTCTAAGAAAGCTTAAAAAGATCAAACCTATACAGGTCATACAAGGAAAAATGTTATGAAACTCAACCATGTCTACAAAACATTCTACCCTGATACGCCCAAAGAGGTCAAAGCCCTTACCGATATCAATCTTACCTTTGAAAAAGGCGAATTCACCACACTCAGCGGTGAGTCAGGTTCAGGTAAGACCACCCTTTTGAATATCATAGGCGGGCTTGATTCTGCTACAAGCGGTCAGATATTTTTTGAAGGGGAAGAGATATCGGCTTACAGTGAAGAGAAGATGGCAAAGCTCAGACTGCACGATATAGGATTCATCTTCCAGGCTTACAATCTTATCCATGTACTTACAGTTCGTGAGAACATAGGGTTCATCATGAAACTGCTCAAATTCGATCAAAAAGAGATCGATGCACGTATCATGGAAC
>JBNLDB010000183.1:0-3429 GCA_050304115.1 Sulfurovum sp.
CATAAATTTTCTTCTATCCATTTTATTTCCTTTGTATAAAAAATTTAGATAAAAGGTTGGATGAACCAACCTGATATTTTATTTTACTATTCTATTGTGAAATAATTGTGATAACTCACAATTATTTACTTGCTTCGATCATATAATCGACTACTTCTTTCACTTTTTCATCTGAAAGATCCATAGCACCACCTTTTGGAGGCATACCGCCTTTTCCAGCTATCGCATTGTGATACACTGCATCAATACCTTTTTCAAGTACTGCTGCCCATGCTGCTTTATCACCTACTGCAGGTGCACCCATTGCATCTGTAGCATGACATACTGCACAACTTGCATCATACGTGTCTTTACCAGGTGCTGCAGGTGCTGTTTCTTTTACTTCAGGCAATGTTTTTTCTGAGCTTAACGGTGGGTTAAAGTCAGTAAGCTCGAATCCGATTCTCTGTACTTCAGGCTCACCCTCGAAACAATCTTTCATACATCTTACACCATTCCCATAGTTCAATGGGTTGTTGTAGTACTCACGTGCATTGTCTTGACCTTTTGGTCCATTGATGTTAGGCTCAAAACCGTCAACGTTTGGCATAACTACCTTTAAGAATTTCTCTCTATCAAGTTCATACTCATCATCCACAAGTTCACCGTCGATCTTCAATTCGTTGATATACATGATATATGCAGATAACGCATACACTTCATCAGTTGTTAACGACATAGGTGCTTGGTGAGGCATACCTGTTTTAATGTACCACCATAGCGTACTCGCGTATGGCCAATATGGACCGAATGCACGTTGAGGACCTTCTGAATCCGGATTAACCCTTTGATTCTTCATTGTTTTCTGAAGTACATATGCATTACCCAAAGTAAGTTTCGGATAAAGTCCAGAACCTGCACCGAAGTCACCGTGACATTGTGCACATTTTTCTTCGTAGATCTCATCACCCTCTTCTACAGTCCCTGAACCTTCAGGAAGACCTGTACCGTCTGGCATTACATCGATATCCCAAGCTTTTTGCTCATTTTCAGTTGCTCTTTTACCTTTGTTAAATGGCGTTGTGTGAGCTGTCTCATTCACATAATACGCACCTTTTTTACCATTTACAGTCGGATACGTTACCCCACCGTCAACGACAAGTTTACCATTATGCTCGTATGTCTTCTTAACGCTGTCAGAGACTAAAGCGTTTGCCGGTCCTACAGCATCAATGACTCTTTTATCGAAACCTTCTGTATTCATTGTAGTATTTACCGGCGCTGCAGCTTTTGTTTCAGTTGCAGGCTTTGCTTCAGCTGTATCTTTTGTACCGTTAGATGCATTACAAGCTGTTCCTAAAAATACTACTGATGCAAGCAGTGTACTTGCAACAATTTTTTTATGATAAGATCTGTACATTTGTAACCTCTCCTTTTGCATCTATTTCCCATGTATGGATACCATTTCTATGGTAAACACCTTCGATCCCTACTGCAGCTCTTTCATTTCTTACCGTTGGCTGAATGTGCCCTGCATTATCTGAAGCACGTGAACTTAGTAGCATTGGCTCACCTGTATACTCATGCATGATAGAGAATCTAGTCCAAGCTCTGTCAAGTACTAGCCCTTTAAGTGAAGCTTCAACCCAGTTTTTACCGCCATCGAATGATACATCAACTGTTGTGATTTTACCCATACCAGACCATGCAAGTCCTTCGATCTCTACCATATCACCTTTTTTAAGGTCTGTCCATGGTTTCTCAGGACATGGCGAAGTGATCACAGAGTTCACTTCGTTTGCATAGAAGTGTTGTATCGCTTTACCTGTATGCTTCAATGCTGTATATTTAGATGTCTCTTCTTTTGCATAGAATGGCTCTGCTGCGAACTCAAGTCTTGCTAACCACTTCACACATAAGTTTGCTTCCCAACCTGGAACAACGATTCTTATCGGATAACCTTGTTCTGGACGTAATGCTTCACCATTTTGTCCCCACACGATCATTGCATCATCAAGTACTTTATCTACAGGGATTGTTCTACCCATGTGAGAGTTATCTATACCTTCAGCAAGCATCCATTGTGCTTCTGGCTTAAGACCAAGGTCTTTAAGGATATCTTTGATGTAAACACCAGTCCACTCAGCACAAGACATAAATCCTTTTGCAAATTGAATAGAGTTAAACTGAGGACCTCTCCATTCTGGTCCACCGTTCGCTGGACACTCAAGGAAGTGAACTCTACTTACATTCGGATATCTTTTAAGTTGATCCATCGTTAAAACGATCGGCTTCTCAACAAGACCGTGAATCATAAGTCTATGCTGGTTTGGATCAATAGTTGGTGTACCACCATGGTTTCTGTTAAAGAAAAGACCATTTGGTACGATGATACCGTTCAAATCTTGAATAGGTGTTACCGCAATTGACGCTCTATAGTTACCAGAAGACAAAATTGGTGTTGTTCTTCTTGTTACCTTATGCTCATATGGAGATGGCTGACCATACAGGTTTTCTGTTACCGGAGCACCAAATTTAAGGCTCCATGGTTTCTCTTCCATGATGTTTGGATCATCTTCTGGATTTGCTTTGATATGCTCACTCGCATCTATTGTGACTGGTGCGACAACGCTAGCTGCAGCTAATGCGCCCATAGA
Source organism: Sulfurovum sp. (assembly GCA_050304115.1). Taxonomy (GTDB): domain Bacteria; phylum Campylobacterota; class Campylobacteria; order Campylobacterales; family Sulfurovaceae; genus Sulfurovum. The sequence goes on from JBNLDB010000183.1 coordinate 2,637, forward strand.
ATAAGTTGCTGTTTTCTTAAAAAAGTTTCTTCTTGATGTTTGCTCTGCTACTTCAGAAACAACGTCAAACTCTTCTTTAGTAATCTTATTCATTTGTCCTCCTTAATTGAATTTTTTAAAATGACTAAGTTTATTTCACCATATTTTGTCATATGCCTTAGATTATATTCAAAAAAGATAAAAATTAGGGATTAAAATGATTAATCTTTGCTTACAATATAAATAATTATCTTCTATCTGTAACCAATATGCACCATAAACATAAAAATAGCATATAATTATCATAAATATTATATATACGCTCTCTCAAACTGGCCTCCATAGATACTCAAAAAATAGTCTCTTAAACTATATGAACCACCCCTGTTTTTATTCGGAAGCCATGCAACTTAACGTAAGTATATCAACATATGCCCGTGTATAATAGAGTTTTCCATCCAGCCCTTCAAGTACGGCAAAAACGGTACCCTTAAACTGCATCCTTATATTCAGTTCGTATTCGACAACACTCTCTTCACTTATATTAAACACTGCGACTAAACTTTCAGGGTTGCCATCTTGGAAAATAGCAAGGGTTTTTGCGTTGCGTGCTGAACGTATGGTGATAGGTATCTCATCTCGATCTTCTACGATACCCCTAGGAACGATAAGTTCTATATCTGTACTCTTTTGGATCGTTGCAAATTTTTCTCTTCCATAGAGTGCCATCGCTGCATCATTGATAGAAGAAGCTTTCCACGCCAAAGGTTTGTTTTTACGATAATCTACCGCCAATACTTCTGTTGCATAAGGA
>JBNLDB010000184.1:0-3406 GCA_050304115.1 Sulfurovum sp.
GTCAGCACAGAGTTCCAACTCTCCCGGCAATCTCGCATAGTGATGATCAAATATCATAATATCAGGTAAGGCTACAGGGGTATCAGACTCGAAAAGTTCTTCATAATAGTAAAAAGAAAATGTTGCACCCAAATGTTCTATATAGATTTTCAAATTGGCATCCAACTGACGATCGATACTCTTTACTGGCAGTGCAAGACCGACAGAGAGATCGGAAAAGTCTGTATAGACAGTAGGTTCATGGTCTTTGTTTTTTTCTAATGGCAAAGTAAAGAAGAAGGTGGTTCCTTCATTCTCTTTACTTCGAACTTCAAGTTCTCCACCCATCAGTTGGACCATCTTACGTGATATCGTCAGTCCCAGTCCCGTACCGCCATATTTTCTGCTTGTACCTGCTGTCGCCTGTCCATAAGCTTCAAAAATGGTCTTTTGTTGTGCTTCACTCAGTCCGATACCGTTGTCACTCACAGAAAATTTTAACCCCGTGTGATCTTTGTCACTACTTACCCCTTCTACAAAAAGGTTGATCTTACCGTAGGCATCCGTGAATTTAATGGCATTCCCTATAAGATTTGTCAATATTTGAGAGAGTTTCGTAGGATCACCGATCACATAAGGCGATAGAGTCGGATCGACCAATACCCCGAACTCTATATCCTTTTGATCTGCCATTTGTGCAAAAGATGCTACGGTCATATCGATGGTCTCGAATAGATGAAAAGGGATAGATTCGATCTCCATTTTTTCTGCATTCATTTTAGAGAGGTCCAAAACATCATTCACGATAGAGATAAGATTGTTTGATGAATTTTCGATCAAAGAGAGGTACTCCTTCTGGTCTTCTGTGGTGTCCATCTCTTTGAGCAGTTTGGTAAAACCTAGAATACCGTTGAGCGGTGTACGAATTTCATGAGACATAGTAGATAAAAATTGACTCTTTGCCTCTGCCTCCTCTTTAATCTCTTTTCCTTTTTCCTCTAAAAGGGAAAAAAGGCGTGCAATATACTTATAGAATTCTTCTCTTTGTTGTGTCAGGGCCCCTTTCTCAGTATCTGCCAAATGATCGATGCTGTCTAACACAGAGAGCAGTGCCCTGTTCTCTCTTTTTTCTTTACGCTGATCAAACCACACATAGAACAGAGAGAAGAGACCCAAGACTGCAATGACCAACAAAGAGACAAAAAGTCCCGTATCAGAAGGATCCATCCTTTTCCATTCCCTATAACTCCAATAACTACTAAGTATCAACAAAAAAACAAGTGGCGCAATACGAATAGAGGTACCCAGCAGATTTTTTTTCACAACTCTTCCCTTTTACATAAAAAAATATAATAAATTATTATTTTAACATTTTATCAAATGTTTTCTTGTTTACGGGAATCACCAGCAGACTATCCAGGACAAGGAAGTCATTTTTTAAGTGATTGGAAGTGATGATCTCCTCTGCATCTACATCATACAATTTGGCAATGCTCTCTACAGTTTCTCCCAGTGAAACCGTGTGAGAGATCATATGTGACTTAAATACCTTCTTTTTCTCAGGTAACCGGTATCGCAAGTAAAAGGCATACACCTTTTCTATAGGAATAGTGATCTTGTAAGTGGATCTCTCTTGCGGTACTCTGCCCGCTTTGACACTTTTGTTCAGACTGAAAAGTTTTTCTTCTTTCATTTTCAATAGTGTTGCGATCTCTTTGAGTGATGTCCCGGCAGCTACATCAACCTCTATAAGCGTATTTTCCAGCTTCTTGTCTGTACCACTGCTAAAGTCCAAAGTCTCATTTTCCCCTATCATTGCAAGAAGAAGTATCTTTTTCATATACTGTCGTGTTTCGCGCGGAAGATATTTTACGTTTTCATCCATCAACACACTCAACTCGTCTGTTCCTGCACGTTGAATGGCCCTGCTGACACACCCCTCTCCACAATTGTAAGCCATGGCTGACAAATACCATTTCCCAAACTGTTTGTGGAGTTTATTGAGATAATGGATCGCTGCAGAGGTAGCACTGATCGTATCACAGCGTTCATCATAGCTGTGGCATACGGTCAGATTATACTCTTTGGCTGTTGTAGGCATGAACTGCCATAGACCTACCGCTTTTTTGGGAGAAACTGCATCTGTGGAAAATCCTGATTCTACCATTGAAAGATAGATAAAGAGATCACTGACACCGTCTTCTACCAGAAGTCCCTGCATCGTTGGCAATATCTCTTTACCTCTAAGCAAGGAATGTGTGTAAAATGATCGTAATTTTTTTTCATGCTTTGAAACAAAAGCGACAAACGCTTCATTATCCAGGTAGGATTCATCCACATCAAATTCATGAAATACATAAGTATAACTAGGGTATTTATTTGCCAATGAGACACCATAAACGCTCCCTATGGATAGTAGGTAAAAAAATAAAATACCTTTGACATATCTTACGCCTCTACGCATATGGATCAGAACCTAAAAAGTCTTTGGGCATTTTGCGTACTTGATGCTTCGATCTCTTCCCTGCTGAGCGAAGAGAGCTCAGCCATTTTATCGGCTACAAATGTCGTATAACCGGGTTCATTTCTTTCTCCACGATGGGGATGAGGCGTAAGATACGGAGCATCCGTCTCTATGACCAATTTATCCAGAGGAATTTTAGGGTATACATTGATGAGTTTTCTTGCATTCTTAAATGTCAATACCCCACCTATACCGTAATAGAAGTTCTTTTTTGCGAGTTTGAGAAGAGACTCATCTGCATTGTAACAGTGCAATACACCACCCTCTTCTCCTGCATACTGCTCAAGCATCTCCAAACAATCCGGAGTCGATTCTCTCACATGGACTATAAGTGGTTTTTGAAGCTCCTTGGCCCATAGAATCTGATCCAAAAAAACTTCTTTTTGCAGTTTTTTCTCTTTTTCGATCTCATCTTGTGACTCCGGGAGCCTGAAATAATCCAATCCGCATTCACCGATCGCAACACACTTTGGATGTGTCACATAGGGTTCCAAAGCGCTTCTGTCATACTCACGTGCATCATAAGGATGTACACCTACAGCAAAATAGATACTTTCATACCGTTCAGCCAGATCAACTGCCTTCTGCAGCGTTTTTGGGTCTGCTCCTGGTATAATGAACTTTTCAACACCTTTTTCTCTGGCATTTTCCAAAACCTGCTCTATATCGTCATCATACCGATCATCATCCAAATGACAATGTGTATCTATTATCATCTATACTTTGTCCTTTTTTATACATTATAACAAATTTCTTCTGCATTCATCTAGGCTAACACGCGAATCTAACCTTCAATAAGTTATAGTTGAACATAATTTATAATTTTGAAGGGGTGCTATGTCTGCATTAATCATCATATCTATCTTTGTTTTCCTTGTACTTTTACTTATCTTTCTTGAATAC
>JBNLDB010000185.1:0-3396 GCA_050304115.1 Sulfurovum sp.
TAAGGAAGCCTTCTGCGTGTTTTGTTGCCACGTTTTTCTCTGCAATACCCTGTTCAAACTGCATATTGTGAAGTTTCCCGATCTTCTCGATAGGATTGATCTCTTTTGGACATGCTTCTGCACATTCATAACATTTCACACAGTCCCAGACACCTTGACTTGGTTGTGCCGTCAACTCCAGACGTTCTGCACCTGCAGTGTCTCTGGTGTCTACAGTAAATCTATATGCCGCAGCAAAGGCAGCCGGTCCGAAGAAGTCCGGGTTCACTTCAAGGGCAGGACAAGAGTAGTGACACGCACCACACTGGATACAAAGATCAGAATCCAGGAAGTTATTAAACTCAGCAATAGACTGTGTTGTCTCATGGGTTGGATGTGGATCAACATCTGTAACCACATAAGGCTTGATCGCTGCATGCTTTTCCCAGAAGTCTGACTTGTCAATGATCATATCTTTGATCGCACGTTTCTTAGAACTTGGCTCAAGTGTAATATCATTATCAAAAAGGTCTAAGAGTTCAATCGCATTTTGTTTACAAGCAAGCACTGCTTTACCATTAACTTTAATGGCACAGGCACCACAGATACCGTGACGGCAAGAACGTCTATAAGAGAAACTTCCATCATGTTCCCATTTAATTCTGTTCATCAGGTCAAGGATCAAATCATCTTTTCCTACTTCCATTTCATACTGTTTTGTATATGGAAGATAGTCTGTTTCAGCATTAAATCTGAATGCTTTTATTGTTACTTTTCTTGTTTCACTCATCATGACCTCCTTAATATGTTCTTTCTTTAGGCTCAAACTTGCCAAGCACTACATCACCCCATTCTTGCGTAATGTTAAAATCTTTATCCATATATGCATAGGTATGTTTGAGGAATCTTTCATCATCTCTCTTAGGGAAGTCTTCACGGTAGTGTCCACCACGGCTCTCTTCTCTGTTCAACGCTCCAACAACAATGAATTTAGAGAACTCTAACATATGTCCAAGCTCTAAAGCTTCTTGAAGGTCTGTATTATAAGTATCTGACTTGTCATCTATACGGATATTGTTAAATCTTTCCAATAGATTATCGATCAGTGCCATTTGTCTCTCTAAAGACTCTTTACTTCTAAAGACACCTGCATCAGCGGTCATTCCGTTTTGAAGTTCCGTTCTAAGTCCAGGAACTGTTTCAATACCGTTTGAAGTTTTGATCTTCTGCATCTCTTCGATCATTCTGTCTGCATCTGAAGCAGAGGCTTTACGTAACTCTATACCTTCATCCAGTGCCTTGATCATATTTTCACCGGCATGACGACCAAAGAGAAGGGCTTCAAGTACTGAGTTTGCACCCAAACGGTTCGCTCCGTGCACCGATACACATGAACACTCACCGGCTGCATAGAAACCTTCTACCAATTCTCTTGGGTTTTTACGAACCTGACAGTTGATATTGACAGGAATCCCACCCATAGAGTAGTGTGCTGTTGCCGAAATATGGATAGGCTCTTTAAGCATATCCTGCCCTTGGAACGCGATAGCAAGTTCACGTAGTTCAGGAAGACGTGTCAAGATGATCTCTGGATCTAGGTGCGTAAGATCGATGTTCACTGACTGACCGTCTTTACCTACACCTCTACCTTGACGTACCTCTTCCATGATAGCTCTGGATACAACATCACGTGAAGCAAGTTCCATAGCATTTGGTGCATACTTGCTCATAAATCTTTCACCCTCTGAGTTATAGAGACGGCCACCTTCACCACGTGCCGCTTCTGAGATAAGTACACCTGAACCGCCCAGTCCACTTGGGTGGAACTGAACAAACTCCATATCTTCAAGTGGAAGACCATGACGTGCTACGATAGAGAGTGAATCACCCGTGTTTGCATGTGCATTTGAGTTAAATCTATAGGCTCTGGCATGACCGCCTGTAGCGAACATCGTTACTTTTGCATTGAATATAGCCGGTTCTGAGTTACGGATATTATACGCAGCAACACCAGAGACTTTTCCATCTTCATAAAGAAGATCGGCAGCATACCACTCATCAAATATCTCTACACCTGCACGGAACGCCTGCTCATAGATAGTTTGAAGCAATGTAAGTCCTGTTCTGTCTTTTGCATAACATGCTCTAGGTTGAGACTGTCCACCAAAAGGTCTGATGGCAATATTACCTTCTTCATTTCTCGAGAATACAGCTCCCATTCTCTCTGCCCATCTGATAGTCTCAGGCGCTTTTGTACACATAAGTTCAACACAATCCTGGTCTGCAAGATAGTCAGAACCCTTCACCGTATCGAACTCATGAAGTTCTGTAGAATCATCTTTACCAAGAGCGGCGTTAATCCCACCTTGTGCTGCACCTGAGTGAGATCTTAATGGGTGAAGTTTTGTAATGACCGCTGTCTTTTTCCCTGCTTCTGTCAACTCTTTAGCTGCTGCCAATCCAGCCAGTCCAGAACCAACGATGACTGCGTCATATTCGTAGATTTTAATATCTGAGTTTTTGCTCATAGTATCTATATCCTTTTGTTACAATTTGGCTCTATTATATCTTCTTAGCATTAATTTTCGTTAGAATTGGTGTAAGTGATGGAAATTGGGGAGGTGTACTGTTTCGTAGCGTGGCAATTCAGCCAACGCTACTTGTGGATCATGCTGCGATGGAGTTTACTTGTGAAACAAAATCATCTGTAGAGATAAGTTCTAAACCTATCATCTTGCGGCCTATTGTTCTTTCTATAGCAGCAAAGTTTTTCTTGAACATATCAAGTACGTCGAGGTCTTCAACCACAAGTACTTCAGCACCACGGTCATACGCATCTAAAAGGATCGCACCTGCTTTTTTAAAGGCGAGTGTTCTGTTCTCTTCCATTATACCAAGTCCTGCAAGTTTTCCAGCTCTTGAGAAGTGTATACCTTTCATACCTTTTTCAGCGATCAACTTGTGAATGGCATCATGGGAGGCTGTACCATGATAGTGTGCAACCTGTTTCTCTTCCAGGTTTTCGATCGTCTCTACTGCTCTTGCAGGGGCAACCGTCTCATCCTCATTTTTGGAAAAACGTGCCATAAGTCTTACACAGAGAGAAGGGCCTTCTTCTGGTTTGACCATCGCTTTGAGCGCATTGATCGCAGCACTGTGGTCTTGCGCATTAAAGAGGTTATTTTCATATTCACAGTCAAAGAGTCCAGAGTTCACAGAAGTGATCGCTTCAAGTATGGCTTCTTTATGCTCTGAGCCTTCTGTGATCATTTTATGTGCCAGAACGAGTATTGCATCACCGATGTACTCACGGTCAAAGTTTTCTGTTTCTGATGCATAGTGAAGTGCATACAATGTTTTGTAGTATTTTAGATCTGATTCCGAAGCATAGGGAGCCAAAAGTTCAAAACTATTCAT
>JBNLDB010000186.1:0-3389 GCA_050304115.1 Sulfurovum sp.
ACCTACTGATCTTTTGCCACGCATCTCTTAAACCTTCGGGAAATCGATTTTGTCTACATAACACTTCATCATACTGGACTTCATGTATCGTTGAGTAAATATTTGGTTTCGAAAACGGTTCAAAATCAAAACCTAAGGTATGACTATACTATATCAGCTATAATCGACTTAAAGAAATATGTAAAGGATAGGAAGAAAAATGTTCCCAGGAAAGATAAGAAAAGGATTCTCAATGAAAGTGAGCGGGGTCCATCTTACGCGTCCAGACCTGCATAATATAGCAGCAGAATTAGGTATCGGCACAAGAGATATACTTATAAAAGACGGCATACTTACCATTTACAATACATCTAAAACATGCCAGGAGATTATAGATGATAATGCTTTAATCTCATTTATCTCAATGGCGATCAATATCCCTGCTGAAGATATCAGTGAATTAAAAGAAGTCGTAGAGGAACCCGTAAAACTGGAGTTTGATTTCGACGATGAGGACGAGGACGATTTTTAGACTCACTGACATGAAGTTTGGTTTCTTGCACTGAAATGTAAAAGAGATCGCGGTAGCAGCATATGCAGCTTTATGCAACACGCGTCGCAACGAGGTTACGCGTCATCCTCTTCATCTTTAGCTATCTCTGCACGTATTTGATCCATATCAAGCCCCTTTACATGAGTAATGAGTTTATCAAAGGCCTCTTCAGGGAGCATACCTGCTTGATTAAGCAGAATGATCCCATCTCTGCTCACCATCAGTGTTGGAATCGAACGGATACCGTATTGGGCCGATATCGCAGATTGTTCATCCGTGTTGACCTTAGCAAAGGTGATATCAGGATATTTTTCTGCCACCCTTTCAAAAATCGGGGCGAACTGTTTACAAGGTCCACACCATTCTGCCCAAAAATCGATAATGACTATTTCATTATTATCGAGCGTTTCGTTGAAGTTTTTTGTTGTTAAATCTATATATGCCATATGCTTTCCTTTATATGAGGATGGAGTATAACATAGCGGTGATTGTTCTTCACTTAATATTATAATTTGGATAATGCATGTTTATGCCCTATTACACACATTCCCATCTCCTATCATTTCCTATAAAAATCTGCTTTTTATGAACATTGCATGTTCCTTTCGACATGCTCCTTTTATTTTTATCCCTGTAGCGTACAATATACTTGTCAAGCTCTACAAGAAAGAGTACAGAGGAAGCGACCAAAACGATGCGCAACCATATAGTAAAGTCGATTGCCGTACTACCGAACAGAGACTGCATAGGAACAAGATAGGTAAAGCCAAGCTGCAGTATGAGCAGTATAGCAATAGCGATCAATACATAGCGGTTTCCGGTTAGACCTTCTTTATTGAAGATCGAGTCTATGATATAACGGGAGTTGAACAGATAAAAAACCTCAAACATGATCAGTGTATTTACAGCGACAGTTTGTGCATGTTCAATACCGGCACCCTGTTCCATTTCCCATATAAAAAGCCCGAATGTCCCACCCATCAAGATCATTGAAACATAGGCAATACGCCAAATAAGATACCCTGTAAGTATAGGTTCATGGGCATCACGCGGAGGTCGTTGCATGACATTCTGTTCAGGTGGTTCAAAGGCCAAAGAGAGTGCCAATGTGACAGCCGTCACCATATTGACCCAAAGGATCTGCACAGGTATGAGCGGCATTTGATGGAAGCCGAATGCAATAGCAGCAAGAATGATCAACGCTTCACCACCATTGGTCGGAAGTATAAAGAGGATGGCCTTTTTGAGATTGTCATACACGGTACGCCCCTCTTCTACCGCATGTATGATAGAAGCAAAATTATCATCGGCAAGTACCATTTCAGAAGCTTCTTTCGCAGCTTCTGTACCATTGTGCCCCATCGCAGTACCTACATCTGCACGCTTGAGTGCCGGGGCATCGTTCACACCATCACCTGTCATTGCAACGATCAGACCATGTTCCTGCAGTGATCGTACCAAACGAAGTTTATGTTCAGGATTGACACGTGCATAGATATCAACCTCCAGCACACGTTGACTTAACACCTCTTCACCCATTCCTTCAAGTTCTGTTCCTGTCAGCACATCATCGGTATTAGTAAGTTCCAATTGTTTGGCGATAGCACGTGCAGTTGCACCATGATCACCTGTGATCATTTTTACTCTGATACCTGCCCTGTGACAGACCTTCACCGCTTCAATCGCCTCTTCTCTAGGCGGATCGATCAAGCCAAGCATACCCAGCATGATCAATCCATCCTCCAGATCACTGAATGCAAGCTCCTCCTGTTTAGGCTTTGCAGGTTTGGAAGCAAGTGCCAATACCCGCTGTCCATGCCCTGCCAGCTCATCAATACGCGCCAGCCAGTAATCCTTATCCAAAGGTTGATCACTATTGAGATCTCTCTGATAGGAACACATTTCCAGTATCTTCTCCGGGGCACCCTTGAGAAAAATAAAAGTATCACATGCATGGTCATGGTGGAGTGTCGCCATAAAACGGTGTTCTGATTCAAAAGGGATAAGATCCGTTCGGGGATACTCTTTGGCTTCCATCTCCATGTCCAACCCGGCCTTTAAGCCAGCTACCAGAAGAGCTCCCTCCATAGGATCACCATGCACAAGCCATTCACCGTTCTTTTGTTCCAGTGATGCATCATTGCAAAGCATAGCAACCCTAACCACTTCCTCTAACAGTGGTCTCTCTTCTGTAAGTACAGCTCTGCCTGACAAAGAGATCTCTCCATGCGGGTCATAACCCGTTCCGCTGACTTCGAACAGATCTTTGGCAGTCGCAATAGTAGATACAGTCATTTCATTACGCGTCAGGGTACCTGTTTTATCCGAACAGATCACAGTAACCGCTCCCAATGTTTCGACTGCCGGCAATTTACGGATGATCGCATGACGATGTGCCATTCGCTGTACACCAATGGCAAGCGTGATCGTCATGATAGCTGGCAATCCTTCCGGAATCGCAGCTACTGCCAGACTTACCGCAGCAAGAAACATTTCAACAGCAGCATAATCCCTTACCCATAAACCAAAGGCAAAAGTGATCAGAGACACAGTCAAAATAGCGATTGTAAGCCAACGGGCGAACTGGGCCATTTGACGGATCAGCGGGGTTGTCGCTGATTCTACTTCCGATACCAGGCTGCTGATACGACCTATTTGTGTATGTGCACCGGTGCCTATGACTATACCGCTGCCTTGACCATGTGTCACAATCGTGCCCGAATAGGCCATACAGTGACGATCGCCTATCACACTCTCTTGTGCTACAGGATCTGTCGTTTTTTCCACCGCTATCGATTCACCTGTCAATGCTGACTCTTGAATTTGAAGTCCCTTAACGCGAAAAAGTCTCAGGTCT
>JBNLDB010000187.1:0-3363 GCA_050304115.1 Sulfurovum sp.
TATAAAGAAAAGATCCAACAGGGAAAACGGGGAAAAGAAAAAAACTATCGACCTGCAGATTAGTATCTATAAAGAAAGTTTTGATAGTATTATATGAATAAATATAAAAGGTTTATCATGCACTTAAAAAGACTCTGTTTCGTTTCGCTTCTCTCTCTTGGACTGCTTCACGCCCAAAGCAATGTAGGACTCAATATCAATAGCGATGATCTGGAAGTCAGTGCTTCTATCGATCTTAATGCTTTGACCTACTACTCTGACAGTACTTCCTATACACTGGACGCTTCCTATCTTCATACGGATAGTGACGACTTAGTAACTCTGGGGGTCAATGCGGAAAGTACTTTCCAGGGTGTAGAAGGGCTTGCACTTGGCTTAGGAATAAAATCTGTGTTTACCGATGATTTTATCGCTATTCCTTTTTGTGCTAAGGCAAAATATACGCTTCCATTCAACTACAGTATCCCTACCACTTCTTTAACTACAAGTTTGGCTTATGCCCCTTCTGTTCTTACCTTGAGTGATGGAGAAAGCTATACGGAGTTTAGAGTAGAAGCAGACATGGAGATCATCACGAATGTACATCTTTTTACAGGCTATCGTAATATAGATACAGAGTATGACACCTACGATAAAACCTTTAATAACAGCTTCTATGGTGGTATGAAACTTAGTTTTTAGTGCTATACTTTCATACACAAGCGAAACCGTATATCAGGGAGAAAAAGAATGACAGCTATAAAAAAAAGCATATTTAGAGAGTATGATATCCGGGGGATCTTTGAAAAAGAACTGAATGAAACATCTGTCAAACTGATCGGCTATTACCTTGGACAGAAAATTGGTGGGGACAAAGTGGTTGCCATCGGTTATGATGCCCGTTCCCATTCTCCCATCCTGAGAGATTACCTTACTTCCGGACTGAATGCAGCCGGATGCAAAGTCTTGGATATGGGGATGGTTGCTACTCCGGTCAACTACTACAGCAACTACATCGATTTTGACGGTATCACGACCAATGCTTCTATTATGATCACAGGTTCGCACAACCCTAGCGAATATAACGGTTTTAAGATCACTGTGGACCAAACTCCTTTTTTCGGTGAAGCAATTTATACATTAGGGGATGAGATCCTGGCACATCAAGATACCGTCATCGAAGACAATACAGCAAAAACAGAGATCGATGTCAAAACCCCTTACATCAACTTTATGGTCAAAGAGTTCGAGCACCTGAAAAACTTTCCTCAAAAAATTGTCATTGATGCGGGGAATGGGGTTGCAGGTACTGTTATCACGGATATTTTTGATGCCTTGAATTTCAACTATGCAGGTCTTTACCTTGAACCAGACGGTACGTTTCCCAACCACCATCCCGATCCCTCTGTAGAGAAGAACCTTGCAGATATCAAAACGGCTTTAGAAAAAGAGGGTGATATCGCTTTTGCCTACGATGGAGATGCAGACCGTATCGCTGTGCTCACACATAGGCATAACATCAAAGGGGATCAAATGGCCCTTCTCTATGCCATGAAAATGCAAAACCCTACGGTCATAGGTGAGGTCAAGTGCTCACAGGTCATGTATGATGAACTTGAACGCCGTGGTGCAAAGGCCATCATGTATAAGACAGGTCACTCCAACCTCAAAGTAAAGATGAAGGAGACCAATGCAGATCTTGCCTGTGAAGTCAGTGGGCATATCTTCTTCAAAAACCGTTATTTTGGGTATGACGATGCCATCTATGCCACACTCAGAATGCTGGAGCTCATCCATGACGGTATCGACCTGGATAAAGAGATCGATGCACTCCCCACTGTGTTCTCTACAGAAGAGATAAAAGTCGAGACCACTGAAGAGGAGAAATTTGCGATCATTGACAAAGTCAAAGAACTGCTTGTCGATCCGCCTAAAGATTTTCCTAAAATCCTCAATATCATTGATGTAGACGGTGTACGTATCAACTTTGAAAAGGGTTGGGGCCTGGTAAGGGCCAGTAACACTACACCTGTGCTTGTCACACGCTTCGAATCTACGGATGAAGCACTGGCAAAAGAGTATGAATCCAAGGTCAATAACCTTATCAAACAAGCAAAGAGCCTATTGTGATCAACAAACTCTCTTTTACGTATCAAGATGAAAAAACCCAAAAACAGGCGTTTAAAGCGATCGAAGAAGAGCAGCAGAGTATTGGCTACTATGCATTACCGGATCAAGATATCACGACTATAGTAAACTATTGTGACTCGATCCCTGATACGGTAGATACGATCGCGGTCATTGGGATCGGCGGGAGCTCTTTAGGTGCTAAAGCCGTGTATGAATTCCTCAAACCACTCAATGGACTTACACGAAAACTTTACTTCCTTGAAAGTACGGATCCTATCAATATCACTACCCTGCTTTCAAAAACAGACCTGGGAAAGACCCACTTTCTTGTGATCTCCAAATCAGGGACCACGGTAGAGACCTTCTCGATCTATAAATACATTTATTCACTTCAGAATGATCCTACTGCCTATACCTTTATCACGGATCCTGATTCACCGCTTGAAAAATATGCAAAAGAGATCAATGCAACCGTACTTCACCTTCCTCACAATGTAGGTGGAAGGTTCTCTGTACTCTCAACGGTAGGACTGGTTCCTTTGGCTTTATGCGGTATAGATATACAAGCCCTATTAGATGGTGCTAAGGAAGTTAAAGAAAGCTTTTTTCATGATGGATACCTCAAAGATACACTACTGAAAAAAGCCGCCTTTTATGCAAAAAATCATACCCAGTACAACATCAATTGTATTTTCGCCTATTCTGAAACACTTAAATATTTCTGTGAGTGGTATGTACAGCTTTGGGGAGAAAGCTTAGGAAAACACCAACGCCACAGTGCCTTTCATGTTGGCCTCACGCCTATCGGCCTTATAGGTCCGGAGGACCAGCATTCATTCCTGCAACTTATCATGGAAGGCACCAGAGACAAATCGGTCACTTTCATTAAAATTGAAGACTTTAATGACAATATCACTATCCCGGATATCACGCTTCCTCACTTGGAAAGTCTCGATACACTCAATAACCTGCCTTTTTCCAAACTCATCAATATGCAGTGTGATTCCGTCATAGAGTCACTGCAAGCACAAGATGACATTCCAATTGACACTATTATACTGCCACATGTCGATGAGAACACTATAGGCTCACTGCTATACTACTATGAACTGCTTACGTCACTAATGGGAGAACTGATTGATGTTGATACCTATGATCAGCCTGGAGTGGAAGCAGGAAAGATCATTTTGAAGAACAAACTAAATCAGAGAGGAAAATAAGATCATGAGCTATAAAATAGCCATCGCAGGTACA
>JBNLDB010000188.1:0-3352 GCA_050304115.1 Sulfurovum sp.
AAGGGAAGCATGTACTGAACACTTTCTCTTATACAGGAGCATTTTCCGTCTTTGCTGCACTGGGCGGTGCAGCAAAGACGACCAGTGTAGACCTTGCCAAAAGAAGCCGCAGTAGAACAGAGGAGCAATTCCGTATTAATGACATTGATCCAGATACACAGGATATTATCGTTGAAGATGTCTTTCACTACTTTAAATATGCAGTCAGAAAAGAGATACTGTTTGATGTAGTGGTGCTTGATCCTCCCAGTTTTGCTAGATCGAAGAAACATACTTTCTCTGTGGCAAAAGATTATGTCAAACTTCTCAAAGAGGCGATACAGATCACCCAGAAGGGTGGTGTGATCGTTGCATCGACGAATTATGCAAATCTTAATATGACCAAATTCAAAGACTTTATAGAAAAAGCATTCAAAGAACTGGGTGGAAAATACAAGATAGAACAGACTTTCTCTTTACCCAAAGATTTCAGGGTCATGGAGAGATTTAAAGAGGGAGATTACCTGAAGGTAGCATTCATCAGGAAGGTATCCTGAATGCTTTTTGTTATCAAAACAAAGCCCATTAACCATTTTATGTTATTATATATCCCCAAATGTTGAGTTAAAGTTATTAAATAAACACTGTGTCTTATCATTATCAAGGATAAAAGATGCAAAAGATAATATTTTTAGTACTTTTTTCTTATCTTTCCCTTTTGTATGGAGATAGTCAGTTAAAGGTACTTGACCTTTCAGACTCACACTATGAAATCGGCGAATCGCTGCTGGAGTATGAGGATACGACTGCAAAAATGACATTATCCGAGATACGCCATCTCCCTTCTGAAAATTTTAAACCACTCAACAGACCCGTAGCAAGCCATCCCTTTACAAATTCAGCATTCTGGTATCAGTTTAAAGTGATCAATAAAGAAAACAGACCTTTATCCAGAGTGATCATCTTTGAACCGGCATGGCTTGACTCAGTGAATGTCACCGTTATCTCTTCACAGGGAGAGGTGAAGCGCTATCAGGGGGGAAATACGTACCCCTATGCAAAAAGAGCGCTCGATCACTATCTGATCAATTTTGAACATACGTTTGAACCGGGTATCTCTACCGTTTATGTTCAAGTGAAAACAAGGGATCCTTTCATTGTTGCGCTGTCACTCATGGATAAAGCAGCATTTTTAGCCGAACAGATCGATGCATCAATGTATATCGGTTTGGTGTACGGTGGTATTGTTGCGATGCTGTTTTACAATCTTTTTCTCTATTTTGGTATGAAAGCCCGCTACTATGCCTATTATGTTCTCTTCTTGGGTGCTTTTTTTGCGATGAACGCTTCTTATAACGGCTATACTTTTATGTATTTATTCCCTAACTCACCTACAGTACAAAACTGGGCACAGTCTATCTCGATCTACTTTTACGTTGTGACGGCACTGCTTTTTGCAAGATCATTTTTAAACTTTGTAAAATACCATCATACCCTTTATGTCATCACAACATTCCTTATCTTTGGTATTGTCGCTGTTTCCGTGGTCTCAGCAGTGATCGGTGGCTATCATTATCATGTGATGCTTTCTATCATATCGATACTTTTGGTCAGTGTCTATCTATTTGGTATTGCTCTGTATAGTTTACTTACAGGGAACCACTCTGCACGATTTTTTCTTCTTGGTACTGCCAGTGGTCTGATCGGTGCTTTTATTACTGCTCTGACGGTCATGTCTTACATTCCGTACACCTATCTGACCTATAAGGCAAATGACTTCGGAATGTACATCGATGTGGTACTGTTATCGATGGCACTGGCTGATCGTATGAAAATGACACAGGAAAAAAAGCTCATAGCAGAAAAAGAAGCGAAAACAGATATCCTGACAGGCCTTTATAACCGTAGAGCATACTATGAGATCTCTCACAAAGAGTTCCAGAGACTCTTGCGGCATAACAGATGTCTCTCTGTCATTATGTTCGATATAGACCATTTTAAAGAGATCAATGATACCTATGGACATGATGCAGGGGACAATGTATTGAAATGTGTCGCAGGCATTGTCAAAGGTGTGATCCGAGAATATGATTATGCTTTTAGAATGGGTGGTGATGAGTTTTTGGTCCTCTTGCCCGAAACCAATGAGAAACAGGCATTGTTCCTTGCAGAACGTATCAGAAAGAGAGTAGAGAATAAAAAGTTTATGGAGAAGGATGCGAAGTTCTCCATTACTGCCAGTTTTGGTATCAGCCAGTACAACCATATTGAAAAAAGTATAGTATCTATAGTAAAAAGGGCAGACAAAGCACTCTATTATGTGAAAGAGAGCGGTAGAAATAGAGTGGAAGCATTAGATAGGTTTCTCAGAGTGTGAGTGTAGAAAAAGCCCGCCTAATCTCTGACACTTATGATGCCAGATAATAGTCCAAAGTAAAGGTCATATCTTCATCCAGGTCCAGATTCGCTCGCATCCATGTAAGGTAGCCTTTGTCTTCATGCACGATGTCAGCGATCTCTCTGTCTTTGTATTTTCCAAATTTGAAGGTTTTCATTATCACAGGGGTTTGGGTGAGTTCAGCCAGTTTTTGCATAGGGTTCATACCTGCAAATTTTTCTTGTGTCAGACGTACCAGTTTGGAAAGCAGCAATTTCATGACAAGCACATCACCTATCGCATCATGTGCTTTGATCGTGATACCGAGGTTTTGCGCTTCTGCCTCTTCGATCTGATAGAGTTCAAGTGCGTAGCGCAGATACTGCAGTCTGTGGTTCGGACTGTCAGGAAGCAGGTGCTTGGCACAACGCAGTGTGTCTATCAGCGTATAGTGATTTTCAAATCCCTCTTTTTCCAGCATGCCCAGATCAAAAGCAATATTATGCGCGATAAGATAATTCTCTTTTTGGTTAAGCTGCTGTAGCTTGAGTGCAAAATCGGTTTCATCATAAAGGCCCTTGTCAGCTATGATTTCCGGTGTGATGTTGTGTACTTCCATCGCTTCTACAGAGATGGGAACAGGCGCCTGGCAGAGTTCATCCAGCACTTCGATCTCATCTTTACTGTGTACGATCATTGCACCTACCTGTATGATACGGTCGTGTTCCTGATTTCCGGTGGTCTCTGTGTCGAAAAGTACGTATTTTGCCATAGTGTATCCTTGGTATATGTAGATAGATAGTATCGTATTTTATCTAACAACCCCAACCCTAAATGACAAATGGTATAATATTGCATATATTATGAACCGTTTGTGCAGGCTTACAAACAGGTTTGATCATAGGACACACAATGGCTAAACACTTGACCTCAATCATCTCCAGTGCATTTGGAAAATTCGCTTCTAAAGAATTCCCCCCGCCGATACAACACTTT
>JBNLDB010000189.1:0-3308 GCA_050304115.1 Sulfurovum sp.
GATACGTTCATTAAACCGTTGATCATCAAAGTGATCAAAGAGAATCTTCTCAAAAGTACGATAGAGATCAATGAAATCGTTATCTTCTTCTCTATTATCGCCGGGATGAGTACCTACGGCTTTTGGGGAACGATATTGGGGCCGGCGATTACTTCATTTTTAATAGCGATTACTAAAGTATATATAGATTATAATCATAAAGAACAAAGTAAAATAATAAGTTAGTTGACAGAAGGGGGAGATCATTATAAAAATACTCATTATAGAAGATGATCCGGAATTAGCACTCATCTTAACAAACTACCTTACAAAATATGATATGGAGGTCATAGGTGCTGAAGACCCGTATATAGGGCTGTCACTCTTAACCCAGCATGAATTTGACCTGATCATTTTGGATCTGACCTTGCCGGGTATGGATGGGTTGGAAGTGATCCCTAAAATACGTGATATCACGAATATCCCTATTATTATCTCTTCAGCGAGGGATGATATCACAGATAAAGTGATCGGTATGGAACGTGGGGCAGATGACTATATGCCAAAACCCTATGATCCCAGAGAACTGGTGACACGCATCAAAACGATTTTAAGACGTACCCACAGTGTAGATGAGAAAGTGCAGGAAAGAGAAGCACTTTTTGTTGCGGACCCTAACGCCAGAGAGATCAGGTTCAAAGGTAAGTCCTTGGAGCTGACTGCTGCAGAGTATGATATTTTGGGTATGCTCCTGCAGCATAAAAACGGGTCTGTCTCAAGGGAGCAGCTTTTATATGAAAGTGAGCATATTGATGATGAAAGCTCTATTAAAAATATTGATGTGATCATTTCAAGGATAAGACAAAAGATCGCGAAGATCGATCCTGACAACATCTACATTAAACCGATCCGTGGTGTAGGATACCTTTTAACAGATAGGGTATAATGCGAAACTTATCTGTAACTACTTTTATTCACATTCTTTTTTCAGTGGCGATCTCTATCTTGATCGCTACATTCTTGCTTTTTCTCTCTTGGGATAAAGACAGGCATAAGATCGAAGAGTATAAACGTTATCAACTGATCTCCATTACCTTTCTCTCAAAACTACAGCTCAATCCGGGAAAAGAAGACTTGGATGCTCTCTATAAAGATTTACGTGTCAAACCACTTTCTGAGAAGAAGGCCGCAAAGATCAAAAAGCAGATCGAAACAGAGGGTGAAACAGTGTTCACCGGAGGTTCTTCTCTTGGGCAGGTAAGGGTATTCAGAATAGAAGATGAACATTATATCTATGTCCAGCGTATGCAGCACAATCTTCTATTGGTAGATGACAGAGCAGAGAATTATTATTTTGAGATCGCTGTCGCTTTGGGTGTATTTCTTATTGCTGTGCTTCTTGTACTCTATTTGGCGGTCTTAAGAAAGCTTTATCCTCTCAAAAAATTACACAAACAGATACAAAGATTTGCCCAGGGGGATATGCAGACACGGATTACCTATCTCTATGATGATGAAATAGGTAAGATCGCAAAAAGTTTTGATGATGCGATTGTGCATATCAATGCTTTGAGTACCTCTAAAAACCTTTTTATGCGAAATGTGATGCATGAGCTTAAAACACCTATTACCAAGGGACGTATCGTGGTTGAGATGATGGAGGATGAGGCCAGTAAAAAGATACTGGTTCGTGCCTTTGAACGGATGAATGAATTGATCTCGGAACTTGCGGAGATAGAGAGGGTGACCACGCAAAGCTTCGAACCTACTTTTGAGTATGTGATGCTTGATGAAGTGATACGAAGAAGTCAAGAACTTTTGATGATGGCTAAAGATAGCGTGACTGTCGATGTGAAAAATGTTGCTTTAGCCACAGATGTCAAACTCCTCTCCTTGGCCATTAAAAATTTGCTGGATAATGGTATAAAGTACAGTAAAGATAAACATGTGATGCTCAAGACAGTGGGTGATGGTTTGGAGATCAGTTCCAAAGGGGAGAAACTACAGCATCCGCTCTCTTATTATGTAGAGCCTTTTTCTCAAGAAGAAAAAAGAAGTTCAGGTTTTGGTCTGGGACTTTATATTGTTCATAATATTTTGGAAAAGTTAGGGTGTGGTTTAGAGTATAAATATGTAGACGGATATAATATCTTTGTCATCAAGGCAGGAGATGCCTGCCGTTTTGGTTAATCTTTTAGAGCCTCTGCGATAAGCTCTAAAGGATTCTTAAAGATAGTCTCTACATCGGCATTGTTCATCGCCTCACTGAGCTGTACCCTACAGGCAGAACATTCAGCACTGACATACTTGGCTTTGGTATCTTTGATCATCGCTGCTTTTGGTTTCCCCGCAGCCTCGGCAAGATGGAATTTCTCCGTTTGCATCGTAACCCCGCCAAATCCACAACAGCGGTTTGGATCGCTCATCTCTTGCATCGGGTAGTTTTGTGCAAGCAGGTTACGCGGTTCTTGCCAGATACCCTGTACTTTCCTTGCATGGCAAGGGTCGTGGTATGTGACGACATCATCAAACTTTTTACCTTTTTCTTCCAGCAGTTTGACCAGATCCGTATTATTATAGAGCCATGCCGTGGCCATATGGATCTTCTCAGCCACTTTTTCTGCACGTTCTTTCCATTCAGGCATATCGTGATTTTCAAAGAAGACCTGCCAGTCATGTTTGACCATCGCTGAACAGGTTGCTTCGGGGATCAACATGGCATCACATTCATCCATAAACCCCTCAAAGTATTCGATATTCTTTTTGGTCATAAATTCTACAGAATTTACATCTCCCGTAAAGTAAGCAGGTGCACCACAACAGAGCTGTTTTTTAGGGATAAAGACATCGATGTTCAGTTTGGCGAGTATCTCTACCAAGCTCTCACCGATATCGGTATAGTTATAGTTGGCAAGACATCCGATGAAGATGGCGACACGAGGGTTTTTCTTCTCTTGGACGGGTGCTGGTATCTCTTCAGGATGACTGTTCAAAAAGCTTGTTTTTGCCAACGATGGAAGTAGTCTTCCTTTTTTTACCATCGGAAGAGCAAATCTTGCTCTCAGACCTCTGCCTTTTTCATCCACAGAGAGGGCACAGGTTTTGAACATGAATCCAAGTTTCATCACCAGGTCCATAATCTTACGGTGGCGAAGCAGGTAGAAGAATCCGCGTTTGAACCATGCGATACCAAATTTGTCTGCAATGTCTGCACGCACCTCTTCAATGATCATATCTGTTGCCAGAGAGTTGGGGCATACATCAACACAGTTGGTACACAAGAAACAAGATTCGAAAATATCTTTGGCATTTTTATCTAGTTCCAAATG
>JBNLDB010000190.1:0-3289 GCA_050304115.1 Sulfurovum sp.
AATCTATCTTGATCGAACTATAGACACGACCACAATCCTTTTGAAGCTCTTCGTACGCTTGGTTAATCACAGCCAACACTTCTTCTACACTTTCACCCTCTATGATCGTACCCATAGGGGTGAGCTGGTAAGCCAATCCGCTTTTATCTACGATATCTAATACTCTTGCTACAAAGGCACTTTTACTTTGGGTTTTTTCCGTAGGGAACATACTGAATTCTACTAATGCTGACATGATCATCCTTATTCTTTAATTTGTTTTTGATGTTATAACAGATTATAGGTTATAATCACCCTACAAAGGATGAAAATGGTGGATATGATCGTTGTAGGTGCGGGGGCAGCCGGGCTCGTCGCAGCCATCACTGCTGCAAAAACAGGACAAAAGACCGTGCTGCTGGAACAAAACAGTAAGATCGGTAAAAAAATACTTGTTTCTGGTAACGGAAAATGTAACATAGGTAACAGATACATCGCTTCACATCGTTTTCATGGTGAAAATCCTGATTTTATAGATGCAGTATTGGAAGGGTATGACTTTAAAGTCGTGGAAAAGTTTTTCACATCTATGGGGCTTGAGCTCATTGAAGGAAAAGAGGGCAAAATGTTTCCTATGTCGTTGCAAGCAAGTTCCGTGGTCGAACTGCTTGAGTACGAAGCCAAAAAGGCAGGGGTGGAGATACTATGCGACTCTGCAGTCACATCCATAAGCAAGGAAGAAGAAATTTTTACCGTAGAGACATCCCAGGGAACCAAGCATTGCAGAAAACTCCTTTTATCATCAGGTTCACCTGCTGCTCCACATCTTGGAGGTTCGAACTCCGGATATGCCTTTGCCACAAAAATGGGACACAGTCTCATACCGCGTCACCCTTCCCTTGTACAACTCTGTTCGGATGAAACATGGGTGAAAACATGTGCAGGAGTAAAGGTAGCTGGTATTGCGAAACTCTATGCAAATGGAGAGTACATCATAGAGAAAAAAGGTGACCTACTTTTCACAAACTATGGCATCAGCGGGTTAGCCGTCCTGGATCTCAGCCGGGAGGTGAGTACAAGACTGGCAAATTATGACTATTGTGAGCTCAACCTTGACCTTATGCCCGAACTAAGCAAAGAAAAGCTTACCAACCTACTGCTGAGCCGTATAAAAGAGGAAAGTGAAAAACCTATAGAACTATGGCTTCACGGTGTCATCAACAAAAAACTCATCTCTATCATTTTAGAACAATCCAAGTGCAAAGCAAAACAGGAAAATGATTTAAACAGAAAAGAGGTTAGCAAGCTGGTCTACACCCTTAAAAACCTCAAACTCTCCATCAACGATACTAAAGGTTTTAAAGGTGCGGAAGTAGCCACAGGCGGGGTCAATACCACTGAGATAGACCCGCACACCATGGAGTCAAAACT
Source organism: Sulfurovum sp. (assembly GCA_050304115.1). Lineage (GTDB taxonomy): Bacteria > Campylobacterota > Campylobacteria > Campylobacterales > Sulfurovaceae > Sulfurovum. The sequence goes on from JBNLDB010000190.1 coordinate 1,411, forward strand.
TGTACCCGGTCTCTACTTTGCAGGAGAAATACTCGATGTCGATGGAGACAGGGGTGGATTTAACTTTCACTTTGCCTGGGTAAGCGGATTACGTGCAGGACATAATTTATAATTGATTGTCTTTTGATTTATTGTAGATTTGAGAGATATTGAGAGGGAGCATACGGTCAGTATGTGACCGAACACACTCCCTCGAAGATGCGGTGTACCCCACTTACGCTTTAGCGACAGGGGTATCGGCATTTAGTGCCAGAAAAGAACTATTTTGCGTTCTTCTTGTCTCTTGCCATTCTTCTTCGCACATTCTCATCCAGATATTTCTTTCTGATTCTGATAGATTCAGGCGTGATCTCGATAAGCTCATCGTCTTCGATCCACTCCATTGCGCTTTCAAGGGTGATAGGTCTTGGTGGCACAAGCTTGATCGCATCATCAGCACCAGAAGTTCTCATGTTTGTAAGCTGCTTACCTTTAAGCGGGTTCACATCAAGGTCTCCCGGTCTTGCAGATTCACCGATGACCATACCTGAGTAGACTTTGTCTTGCGGTTTAATGAACATGACACCACGTGCCTGAAGGTTATAGATGGAGAAGGCTACGGCTTCACCGTTATCCATAGAAACCAATGCACCCGGTGTTCTACTCACAACTGTTCCAGAGTAAGGTCTGTACTCTAAGTAAGAGTGGTTCATGATACCTTCACCTTTTGTGTCCGTCAAAAATTCATTTCTAAACCCGATTAATCCACGTGCAGGAATTTCAAATTCAATCCTTACTGTACCGTCTGGCATTGGTGTAAGTGAAGTCATCTCTGCTTTTCTTTTACCAAGTTTTTCAATAGCAACACCCTGGAACTCTTCAGGCACATCAACAACTAAGTGCTCAAACGGCTCCATTTTCACACCCTCTTCTTCTTTTACCACAACTTCAGGACGTGCTAGAAGGAATTCAAACCCTTCTCTTCTCATATTTTCAGCCAAGATACCGATCTGTAGTTCACCACGACCAGAAACTTTAAATGATGCCTCACCTGTAGGCTCCATACGCATAGCGATATTCGTCTCCATCTCTTTTTCAAGTCTTTCACGGATCTTGTTAGAAGTTACGTGCTTACCTTCCGTACCCGCCAAAGGACCGTCATTGACTGACATGATGACTGAGAGTGTCGGCTCTTCAACGTGCATAGGGTCAAGTGCTACCGGATTCACAGGATCACATATAGAGTCACCTACATCAATGTCCGCAAAACCTGCGATCGCTACGATATCTCCCGCTTCTGCCTCTTGGATCTCGATACGGTCAAGTCCTTTAAATCCGATCAGTTTAGAAACTCTGGATTTTGATTTAGAACCATCTGCCTTCACAAGAAGATACTCATCACCTTTTTTCACTTTCCCGTTAAAGATACGTGTAATACCGATACGTCCAACAAAGTTGTCTGAATCCAATGTAAATACCTGAGCTTGTGTATCAGCATCCGGCGAACCCTGTGGATAGGGTACTTTTTCCAAAATCGCTTCAAAAAGCGGTGTCATATCTTTATTTTCATCTTCCATTTCCCATTTTGCATACCCATCTCTGGCTGCTGCATAAAGCACTGGGAATTCAAGCTGCTCTTCATTGGCATCCAGTGCAACAAGAAGGTCGAACATCTCATCAAGTACTCTTTCCGGGTCTGCACCGTCTTTATCGATCTTATTGATGACCACAACAGGAATGAGCCCCAATTCAATCGCTTTTTTCAAAACGAATTTTGTCTGTGGCATTGCACCTTCCTGTGCATCCACAAGCATAAGTACGCCGTCAACCATCTTAAGTACACGCTCAACTTCACCACCAAAATCGGCGTGACCCGGAGTGTCGATAATATTGATCTTGT
>JBNLDB010000191.1:0-3270 GCA_050304115.1 Sulfurovum sp.
CAGAGTATCTCAAAAATACCGATGAATAAAAGTGATTAGTTATAGGAGTACCGCCCTCGAAAGAGGACGGTTTATAGATAGAGAAAAAATTTATCAGATTATCTAACAAGGTCGAAGAAGTAATCAGTACTTGCAATACTTTTTGTTTCTTCGTCAAGTTGGTCAAGAACCTTGTTCGTAATCCATGTAAGCAGGTTAAGCGCACCGTCATATCCACTGATAGAATATCTATGGAGGTGGTGTCTATCAAAGATAGGGAAACCGATATAGATCAGCGGTGTACCTGTATCTCTCATCAACTCTTTACCATAAGAGTTACCGATCATGAAATCAACAGGCTCTGTATAGAGAAGTGATCTCATATGCCAGAGGTCTTTACCTGCCCATACATTTAAGTCCGCAGCAGCTGGAGACGTATCAAGCAATGCTCTCATCTCTTCTTCCCAACCACGTGGTGCATTGTTACAAAGTACGTGAGTCGGCTCAGCACCCATTTCTATAAGGAATGAAACCATCCCTATCAAGAAGTCTGGATCACCCCAGATCGCGAACTTTTTACCATGCATATATGGGTAAGAATCCTGCATTGCATCTACCAATCTACCACGTTCAGTTTTAAGGTTTGCAGGCACTTCTTTACCTGTAAGTTCTGCAAGTTTCATTACAAACTCATCAGTACCTTTAAGTCCGATAGGGTTAAGGTTGGCACTCTCTTTTTGTTTCCAACGCTTTGTAACCATTTTCATAGTTTTGGTCGTTGAATATTTTTGTAAAGAAAGCGTCGCTTTTGAGTTGATACAATCTTTAGCATCTGCTATTTTTGTACCACCTGCGAACATGCTGTACTCACCTGCTGGCATATCCCACTGGTCTGAGTGATCTCCGAGCATGATATAGTCTGCACCGAATGATTCAACAATGTTCTTCACTGAACGGATAGAACCGATATACGTTTCAAATCCAGGGATGATGTTGATACGGTCTTTCGTCTCACCTTTCATACCCTCAGTCAACTGCTGCATAGTACCCTGCATCATGTTGTCGTAACCAGTAATATGGCTACCTACGAATGAAGGTGTATGTGCATATGGGATAGGGAAATCTTCCGGTAGGAACTCTCCTCCATCTTCCTCTTTTGCCGCTTCTGCAAAGGCATAAAGGTCATCACCGATAACTTCTGCCATACAAGTTGTAGAAACCATGATCATATCAGGTTTATAGACTGCGGCACAGTTTTTAAGACCGTCTTTCATGTTTACAAGACCACCGAATACCGCTGCATCTTCTGTCATAGAGTCAGAAACACATGGAGTTGGTTCTTTAAAGTGTCTTGTAAAGTATGAACGGAAATATGCCACACATCCATGAGAACCATGCACATATGGCATAGTGTTCTCAAAACCAAGTGCTACCATTACAGCACCTAGTGGTTGACATGCTTTCGCAGGGTTCACCGTGATCGCCTCACGTGCCAAGTTTTTCTCACGGTAATCCCATGACTTCGTCCACTCAGCAACTTCTGCTACTTTCTCTTTATCGATGGCACCCATAGCACCTTCGAACTGCTTTTTGTTTTTCAGTACATCCTGATATTCAGGTCTCTGAAAAAGCTTCTGTCCATTCATTATATTGTCAACTTCTTGCATTACGCTTCTCCTTCTTTATCCCATGGTGCTGTGCTGTGAGCCCATACTGGAGAGTTAATGGCAAGATCCATGTCTGCTGCAAAGATCGCAAAACCGTCATATCCATGGTATGGACCAGAATAATCCCAAGAGTGCATCTGTCTATATGGCAGACCCATTTTTTGGAATACATATTTCTCTTTAATACCTGATGCTACCAAATCCGGCTCAAGTTTTTTAACAAACGCTTCAAGCTCATATTCGTTGACATCATCATAGATTACTGTTGATCTAAAGATCTCATCTTTAGTTCTTTTATAATCGTCATCATGTGCGAACTCGTAACCAGTACCGATTACTTCCATTCCAAGGTCTTCATAAGCACCGATAACGTGTCTTGGTCTAAGACCACCGACAAATAACATTACCTGTTTACCTTCAAGTCTTGGTTTATATTTATTCACAACTGCATCGATCATTGGTTGGTACTTCGCGATCACCTCTTCACATTTTGCCTGAATAGACTCATCGAAGAATGCTGCGATCTTACGGAGTGACTTAATTGTTTGAGTCGGTCCGAAGAAGTTATACTCTAACCAAGGTATACCAAACTCTTTCTCCATATGACGAGAAATATAGTTCATTGATCTATAGCAGTGCAATAGGTTCAATTTCACTTTTGGCGTTTGTGCCATCTCTTTAAGTGTTGCATCCCCTGACCACTGAGCAGTTACACGAAGACCCATCTCTTCAAGAAGGATACGGCTTGACCATGCATCACCACCGATGTTATAGTCACCGATGATCGCAACATCATACTCACCTGGTTCAATTGGTTCACCAAGTTCTGCACCTCTGACATTTTCAGCATCAAAGACATAGTCACGGATCGTATCGTTCGCGATATGGTGACCAAGTGATTGAGAAACCCCACGGAAACCTTCACAGTTAACTGGAACGATCGTATTACCTGTCTTTTTAGCATACATTTTTGACGTCGCATTGATATCATCACCGATCAGACCGATTGGACATTCTGATTGCACAGTAATACCATTATTAAGTGGGAATAACGCATCGATCTCTTCAAAACAGACCGCAAGTTTTTTATCACCACCGAAAACGATATCTTTTTCCTGGAAGTCTGAAGAGAAGTTCATCGTAACAAATGTATCGACACCTGTCGTACCGATATAATAATTACGACGACCCGCTCTTGAGTACTGACCACAACCGATAGGACCGTGAGAAATATGAACCATATCTTTTACAGGACCCCATACAACCCCTTTAGAACCTGCATATGCACATCCACGTTGACTCATTACACCTGGTACTGTTTTCTTGTTAGAACGTACATTACCACATGTTTTTTGACTCTCATCTTCCGGGCTACCAACACCTAAGTGTTTCGCACGGTTTTTTGCTGCTTTGGCAGGATAGGCCTTTAAGACCTCCTCTATCGCAGCTTTTTGTTTAGCATCTAATGTTTCTGGACCCATTTCATACTCCTCTGTTTACGCTGCTTCTATACGGAACAGTGCCATTGAATCAAATTTTTTACAAAGAGCCATTGACTCATCATCACTGTCCAAACGCTTAGAAAGTTCTGATATTTGATAACGATTTGTGTAGATCATATAAT
>JBNLDB010000192.1:0-3217 GCA_050304115.1 Sulfurovum sp.
CTGACCGTCGGTCAATTAAAAATCAAGGAAGTATAACACATTTTATTTAGAATTAGATGTTTAAATCTCTGGTAATTTTTTTTTACACATTTTTAATGATTTGAAGTATGGGAATTTGGATATGCAGCTGCACTTATATGTGTATAAACCTCTGTATCAAGACGATCAATGTGACCCAAAATAACCCCAGTCCTATGCCTGCTATCACATCACTCAACCAATGTACATCCAGATAGACTCTGGAAAAAGCAATGATGAGCGGCCAAATGACACACCCTATCCATAGGGCTGACCGGACACCCATGGAAGAGACTCTTGGAGAAAATATAAAATAGAAAGCCAATGCCATAGCTGTTGCCATTGTTGCATGTCCTGAAGGGAAAGAGTGGGTTGTTATAGAGAGTATATCAGAACTGGGTCTGGCACGCTGAACGATGAGTTTAATAGCAATAAACGCTATATTTGCACCGAATACAGAAACACTATAGAAGATAAGATCGTTATACCATCTTTTGTAGGTCAACAAAAGCATCATGCATAGTGAAAAGATAAAAATACCCATCGCACCGTTGAAATTGGTCAGTGTCACCATAAATGTATTCCATAACGGGGTCTGTATAGCATTGACCGATCTCTCTATCCATCGATCGACCACAAGAATATACTCTTTTTCTACCACATCTTCAGCCATTTTGGCAAAAAGATAAAAACCTAGAATATGCATAAGGATCACTGCTTTGTTTATCAAAAAAAATGTGAATACTCTAGTTTTCATGACGGCCTTTCATCAAAAGAAACAGCAGTGTCATGACAAATGTCCCTGCCATAGAGTATATCAATGCACTCTGCATATTCCAATGTTCCCATATGAGTCCGGAGATGTATGCGCCCAATGCCCCAAAGAGTGCTACTCCTGCGTAAAAGACGCCATAGACGGAGCCTTTATTACTTGCACTTTGTGCTATAAAAGCACGGTTAGCATTCAGGGAAGCCACGGTGAAGAGCCCCAAAAAAGCATAGGAGATCCAAGTAAAAAAAGGACTTTGAAGCATTAAAAGTCCTTGAGAAAGTGCACCGCAGGCATAAGAGAATGCCAAGACATGTTTCACACCGAATCGATCAATAAGTATGCCAAAAAGGTAACTGCTCAGTGTCTGTATTCCCGAAGAGACAACAAAGAGCAGAGGGACGACAGCTGTAGCAATGCCAACTGCTTTGGCTTGCATCGTAAAAAAAGAAGGGCTAAATACAAAAAGTAAAAACAAAAAATAAAAAAACAGTGCACCGATCGTTTTTTTGTCATTCTGTGTCAATGTAAACAATTGTACGGGTTTGTTTATCGACTTAGGGACATCATGTACAAAAAATGCTACGATCACAAGTCCTATCATACCGGGGGCCAAAGTAGCATAAAAGATGTTACGCATGACCGTTTCACTCTGACCAAAGTACCAAAGCAGTCCAAAGAGTATCACTGCACCGCTCAACTCTCCTGCAATATCCATCATCTTATGAAAACCAAAGGTCTTACCCGATGCACGTGCAGTGCTATACTGGGCGATCATCACATCTTTAGGAGCAGAACGGAGCCCTTTCCCCAATCTCTCGGCTACCTGTAAACCTGCTACAGTTTTGTACCCCTCTGTCAATCCGATCAGAGGCTTGCTCAACGCAGAAAAAGCATATCCTCCCACGACCAAAGGCTTGACAATACCATATCGGTCAGAAATGTAACCCGATACCAAACGAAGCGCATAAGAGGCAAAAGTAGATGTCGCTACGATAATACCCAGTTTGTCCATCCCCTCTTCCAATACCACGACAACAAAAATAGGTAAAATGGGCATGATCATTGCAGAAGCCATATCGGTAAAAAAACTTACCCAACCCAACATAATGACATTTTTATTGATACGTTTCATGGTCTTGTATAGTTCTCACGCGTATTCAGATCTGTCATGATCTTTTCCCTTGCTTTAGAATATAGGTCTGTGGATCCACTGAAGAAGTCAGCAAAACATACTAAAGTTCCTTGACTCCTCTGGCTACATCCTCTTCCAGTTGTGTGAATGCTCTATCCATAGCATCCACTATACTCCCGGCATCTTCATTGGTTGGCACCGTTGTACTGAATAGTTTAAGCACTCTTTTGTCTGTTCGTAGATCTCTTACTTCCCAGCTTGCATCAAGATAAACAGTCTCTTCCTGGGCAATGAAACGTGATACTCGCACGTTTATTTTTATGTCCGGCTGGCCATCTGTACCCCAAGGATATCCATACACACCGGGCTGTTTGAACTTTTTTTGCAAAAAGGAGATCAGCCTGCGTGTCAATCCTTCATCCATATCCTCAGCCCATGCCGAACCTCCCAAAAATATAACATGGTTCGATGATTTGGCAACAGCGATCTCTCTTTTAAAAAGATACTTGGGTACCTCAACCTTCTCAACCCCTATCACTTGAGGTTTGTAAGGATAACTCTCTTTGGGTTGTGAAGCAGTAGAAAGGACATAATAGTTGTTCAAAGCACAGCCACTTACTATAAAAAGAGCACATACTGTTGATAGTAATTTGATCCTGATCATTATTTATCTCCAAAAATAAGTGAATTTGGTTTACGGTTCATCAGTTTAAGGAACTCCTGCATCTCTTGAGAAGTCTCTGTCACCTCTTTGAGTGTTTGGGAAATTTGATGTATTAAGAGTGAATTACTGTCATACCCGTTGAGGACCTTTTTCGCTGTACGGAGTGTTGTTGTCAACTCTTTCATGGTTCTGTTCATCTCATCAGGCATTGTTTTAAAAGATTTTGCCTCTGTCATTGCATTGAGATTTTTCACTGTTTGTTGCAGATCTGCCACTATTTGCTGTAAAGGCTCTGCATTCTCATCGACCACTCTGTTCAAAGAAGCGACCAGTTTTTCAACCCCGTCGATGATACCACTTGCTTCATTAGGTATAGAAGGAAGACGTACAAAATGCTCTCCCTTTACTATACTTCTTTTAGTGCTGTTCGTATCGAACACCAGATCAACAAAAAGTGTACCCGTAAAAGGGTCGTTAGATGCTATTTTCGCACTTAACCCCTCTTCTAAAGCCTGAAAGATGAGTTCCACCTTCAACAGTGTTTATGTTGTTGACATAGGAATGAATATTTTCACGAAACGAAGTATTGTATTGAAGTGCAACTTCAACCGGAACATCATTTACTTCAGTT
>JBNLDB010000193.1:0-3217 GCA_050304115.1 Sulfurovum sp.
AAAGATATCACTACCCTGCTTTCTTCACCGGATGCTTTTGATACACTTATGACGCATCTTGCAAACCGTTATAAAAGTTATGACTTAGACTTCATTGCAGGTATCGATGCAAGGGGATTCATCTTTGGATCCATTTTGGCCGATAGACTGGGTGTGGGATTTGTACCTGTTCGTAAAAAAGGGAAGCTTCCTTACACGACTGTGGCCGAGAAATACTCTCTTGAGTATGGATTTGATGAAGTAGAGATCCACATCGATGCATTTGGAGAAAAAGAAAACCCGAAGGTACTTCTCATAGATGATCTTATCGCTACAGGCGGGACCGCAAAAGCGGCTGCAAACCTCATAGATAAAGTGGGAGCGAATTGTGTGGAAGCATGTTTCATTATGGAGCTTGCTTTCCTCAATGGACGTCAAGGATTTGATGCCCCTGTCTATTCTGTTTTAGAGATAGACTAATGTCAGATATGGTGTTTTCTGATAAAGAAAAAAAGATCTTGGTCCATAAGATCCAACACTATTTTCAAAAAGAGCTCTCTGAAGAGATAGGTGGGTTTGACGCAGAATTTCTTTTAGAGTTTTTCTCCAAGGAAATCGGACCTTACCACTATAATCAGGGATTACATGATGCACGTGCTATGATAGAAGAGAACACACAAAATATGATACAAACTTTTTATGAAATGGAAAAGATCACAGAGTTCATCAAATGATCTCCTCTTCCATACACAAGCAAGATAGAGTATAATGCAAAAAGATCAATGAGGTGTATTAATGAGAGTCTATCTGTTTTTTTCAATCTTTCTTCTGCTCTTCTTCTCTATACATTACCTTTTTTACTCCAGGGTGATCAAAAAATTCCTCGTTTCTGAAAAAGTCAAAAAAACCTTCACCCTCTTTTTAAGTCTCAATTTCATTTTCAATATTCTTTATGTTGCAGGACGATATACAGATATGATAAGCAATACGCTCTATTATCTCTTCTCTTTGTCTATCGGTATCTCTTTTATGCTTCTTTTATATCTGATACTCCATGAGATACTTCATCTATTCCATAAAACACTCAAACATATTGACCATTCAAAAAGAGCATTCATTAAAAAAAGTGGCGATGGGGCCATGGTCGTACTTGGAACTTCCTATGTCAGTGCAGGTGCATATGAGGGCAGTAAAGAACCTGTGGTGAATGTAGTAGAATTGGATCATTTTGATTTTTCCATTGTACAGATCAGTGATTTTCATATAGGCGGACTGATAGACAAACCCTTTGTCAAAGACTCTGTCATGAAGATCAATGCGCTCAAACCTGATATCGTCTTCATTACTGGAGATCTAGTAGATACCGGACTTGAATATATAGAAGATACGGTCAGGGAGCTTGATAATATTGTATCAAAACACGGTATCTATTATATTTTGGGCAATCATGAATATTTCCATGATCCCCTCAAGATCATTAAGTTCATTAAAACTACAGGGATCAAACTGCTTTTGAATGAACATGTCACTATCGATGCTCTGAAGCTTAATGTGGTCGGTGTGACGGACCGTATGGGTTACCGTGCGAACTTTCTGCCACCTGATATCCATAAAGCCTTTTCAGGATCAAACAATGCCTATAAAACCATCCTTTTGGCCCACCAACCCAAATATATAGAAGAGCTAGGCAAATATACGCCTGACCTCATACTCAGCGGACATACACATGGTGGACAGATCTGGCCTTTTGAGTATTTGGTAAGACTGCAGCAGCCTTATGTTAAAGGCCTGCACAGACTTCCCAACGGCAGCCATCTCTATGTCAATAGCGGTATCGGGTTTTGGGGACCTCCTATGAGACTCGATTCACAGGCTGAGATTGCATATATTGTCTGATCTTGCTTGCCTCATCCTCGCAGCATAAGGCAATTTATAACCTCCCATACGATATAATCTACCCAATTACTATACAAGAGAAACAGATGAACTTACATAAAGAAATATATATCCCTAAACCAAGCCCGCATGATCCCGATGACTTCGGACATTTTGGCAGCATTGAAAATGGACAGGTAGGTTTTGGAGGCCGTTTTGTACCAGAAACACTCATGCCTGCACTTGAACAACTTCGACTTGATTATGAAGCCGTACGTTTTGATAAAGACTTTTGGACAGAAGTAGACCACTACTACAAACACTATGTAGGTCGCCCTTCATCACTCTATTTTGCTGAAAACCTCTCTAAAGAACTTGATGCAAAGATCTACCTGAAACGTGAAGACCTGAACCACACTGGTGCACACAAAATAAACCATACAGTAGCCCAAGCGATACTTGCGAAGAGACTGGGCAAGAAAAAAGTGATTGCAGAGACCGGTGCTGGTCAACACGGTGTAGCTACGGCTACTGTTGCAGCACTTTTTGGACTGGAGTGTGAAATATTTATGGGTGCCAAAGATGCCGCACGGCAGGAACTGAATGTCTTCCGTATGAAACTGCTTGGTGCCAAAGTACATGCCGTTGAATCTGGCAGTAAAACACTTAAAGATGCGATGAATGATGCGATCAGACACTGGGTAACCAATGCACGTGACACCTACTACATCATTGGTACGGTTGCTGGTCCCCACCCCTACCCTATGATGATACGTGATATTCAGTCTATCATCGGATGGGAAGCCAAACAACAACTCCATGCAGTAGAAGGATGTCTTCCGGACAAAGTGATCGCCTGTATCGGCGGAGGATCCAATGCCCTTGGTATTTTCAACCACTTCTTGGAAGATGAAAGCGTAGAGTGTATCGGTATAGAAGCCGGTGGACTTGGACTTGACTCTAAACACGGCTGCTCACTTGCGAAAGGAAGCCCGGGAGTACTTCACGGCCAACTCAGCTACGTCCTTCAAGATGAAGATGGTCAGATACAAGAAGCACACTCCATCTCAGCAGGACTCGACTACCCTGGTATAGGACCTGAGCATTCATTTTTAAAAGATGAAGGTATCGCTACCTATGACTATATCACAGACGATGAAGCCTTAGATGCATTTGTATGGCTTTCACAAGCGGAAGGTATCATCCCTGCCTTTGAAAGTTCACATGCCATTGCCTACCTCAAAAAGATGAAACCCGAAGAGATCAAAGGAAAAACGATCCTGATCAATCTCTCCGGACGCGGTGATAAAGATATGATACAGGCCAAAGATATACTAAAAGACCAATTTTCCTAAACCTAAGC
>JBNLDB010000194.1:0-3204 GCA_050304115.1 Sulfurovum sp.
TGAAGATGATGGTAGATTTGGTGACTTCATCGAAGATAAAACGACACTGAGCCCAACCGATGTCGTTCTCAAAGATGACCTTAATAACCAGATCGATGATGTACTTGACCAGCTTAACGAAAGAGAAAAAGCCGTGATCCGTATGCGTTTTGGTCTTCTTGAGGATGAGAGTGACAGAACGCTTGAGGAGATCGGAAAAGAGCTGAGTGTGACACGTGAGAGAGTCAGACAGATCGAATCCTCTGCGATCAAGAAACTTAAGCACCCTAAAGTGGGAAGAAAACTTAAAAACTATATCGAAGAATAATTCTTCAACCCGCTATTATGATGTCTGAACCTAGATTTTTTGCCCTCATCATAGGTACAGAGATACTTAACCGCCGAAGGGTTGATAAGCACTTTGACTTTGTCACCAAAGCATTGGCGGAAAAGGGGCACAAACTTACCGGATCCTTTATCATCGAAGATGACCCTGCACTGATCGTTCAAACGATCAAATTCATTGCATCCCAGGAAAAGGCGATACTCTTTTCATTTGGCGGTATAGGGTCTACACCCGATGACCATACCAGAAAATGTGCAGCTATAGCACTGAGAGACGGGATCCTCCACGTCCATGATGAAGCCAAAGAGATCATTATCAATAAGCTGGGTGAGAAAGCCTATCCCTACTCTGTACGTATGGCAGAGCTCCCAGAGGGGGCAACACTCTTGGAGAATCCTGTCAATCAAATGCCTGCTTTTGCATTGGATGAACGCTATTACTTTATGCCTGGGTTCCCGGAGATGAGCCATCCTATGGTGAATAAAATTTTAGCAAAGATGATACCCCATAAAAAAGAAACATTTCGACATACTCTCACTGCACACTGCAAAGAAAATATTTTTATAGAATTAATGGAAAGTATGCCTAATGGTGTGGAATTCTCTTCTTTACCAAAACTCTACAGTGATGGTTGGAGGGTTACTATCTCTGTGGCATCAGATAATGAAGTATTAGCCAAAGAATCATTTGATAAGTATATTCATCTTCTTGAAGGCAAAAATATCATCTATGCACTTAATGATGGCGAATAGAACATATGACCTATCTAGACACACTGAAACACCCTGTTATTAGACGACTCTCACTCATCCAATTCATCTCATACTTCGGTGCATGGTTTTCTCAAGTAGCCATTTTCTCGATGATCGTCTCTTTTGGTGCAAGTGAAGTCACCATTGCACTCACTGCCGCGATGGCAATGCTACCTGCAGTCGTACTTGCACCGATCATAGGACTTATTATCGATCGTATAGAGTTTAAAAAACTCATGAGTGTTCTACTGCTTATTGAAATTTCAATGACTCTTGGATTTATATTTATAAACTCATTAGAGTATGTGTGGATATTGATGATACTTATTTTTATCCGTTCATCTGCAGCCTCTGTGCTCTTCTCAGCAGAGATGGCACTCTTCCCCAAGCTGGTATCCGGAGAGATGCTGAAAAATACGAATGAGATACACTCAGTGATCTGGTCCCTTTGTTATGCACTCGGTATGGCCGTTGGAGGAATCGCCACGCATTATATAGGATTTGACCTAGCTTTTATGATAGATGCAATGCTCTACACTGTTGCGGTACTTTTACTTATAGGATTACATATCTCCATAGAAAAAATTACCCATGTCGAATCAAATATGCAGATGCTTAAAGATGGATTTAACTACATCATATCACAAAAAAAGATACAACATCTCATACTTTTACATGCTGCCATAGGTCTTACCTCTTTTGATGCACTTGTCACCTTGCTTGCAGATTTTCAATATAAAGAGTTTATCGCTGTACCGCTTGCTATTGGTTGGATGAATGCCACAAGAGCATTAGGTTTGATGATCGGTCCTTTTGTCATCGGCAGAATCATCTCCAAAACTAATTTACACTACTTTTTTATACTACAGGGGCTGGCTATTATGCTTTGGTCATTTTTAGAATTTAATTTCTATCTGGCACTGATAGGACTTTTTATCACTGGTCTGTTCATTACGACATTGTGGTCATATACCTATCTACTCATACAAGAAGAGACAGAGCGTAAATATATGGGAAGGGTTATCTCTTATAATGACATGATCTTTATGCTTTCAAATGTCATCACAGCACTCTTCATTGGATATGCAGCAAAATGGGGGCTATCGCTTGAAGGCATTACATTTACTTTAGGTTTTGGTTTTATTGTGTTTGCAATGTATTATCATTGGTTTAAAAAGCGATACATTGATGAAAAAAACGAATAGAAACGTCTGCTACAATTGCTACCGGCCTCAAACCTCATGCATGTGCGTATACATCACCCCTATAGAGACCAATACACGATTTGTCATCTTGATGCATCCAAAAGAGTTTAAAAAGACCAAAAACGGTACCGGTCACTTTACCAACCTCTCTTTGAAAAACTGTGAGATCCATGTAGGCATAGATTTTACCAACCATAGAGCCATCAACATGATCATAAACGATCCTTCAAATATCTGCTACACGCTCTATCCGCATGAAAACAGTATCAACCTCAATGAAGAACCTATAGGCGAAAAGAAAAGGAACACGGTTATTTTTCTCATTGACTCTACCTGGCCCTGTTCTAGAGCCATCTTGACAGCCAGTCCAAATATCGATGCCTTGCCAAAAGTCAGTTTTACCCATACCGACGTGTCAAAATTCACCTTTAAAGAACAGCCCAAAGCGTACTGTCTCAGTACCATGGAGTCTACCCTATGCGTCTTGAAACGTTTGAACAGACATCAGATCGAAGCGATTGAGCATAAAGCACTGGATCGTTTTTTGCTTCCCTTTGAGAAAATGGTGGAATACCAACTCTCCTGTGTCTGAAAATGATGCTTCGCTCTACAGTAGTTTAAATAAGAGTGCCGTCGTAAAAAAAGAGAGGAGTATGCCGTAACCGACAATGGCAGAACTCAGTCTTGGGGCCAGTCCCGACATCGATGCCATGGCACCTGCCGTGACCATGGGTGCCATGCCTGCTTCCATCACCGAGACACTTGCTGCCAGACTGCTCCATCCTGTCATAGCCACTAGTGTAAGCGCAATCATAGGTGCAATGATCAATTTGATAAAGAGTGCCACACCAAAAGGTTGTAACTCGTGTCCGGGAAGCTTTAGCTTCAGTTGCAGTCCCACTGCAACCAAAGCGACAGGTAC
>JBNLDB010000195.1:0-3198 GCA_050304115.1 Sulfurovum sp.
TTTTCTTTCTCTTCGAGGGTATAGTCCATTGTAATGGCATTGTTTAAAGTACCGGACAATGATACAAGGGCATCTTTAACGAAAGTTAAATCAGATTCACTTCGTACGATGATCTTTCCTGTGCCAAGTTCCAGTCCTTCACCATAAATATTGGCAATGAAGTCTGCGATAAAATCGACAAAATCATCATCCAGTGTAATGGTCAGTTCATAATAGTTATCTTGCATTAGCTACCTTAAACGCTTCTTCCAAGTCAAGTGTGCCTTCATAAAAGGCTTTACCTACGATAGTACCATCGATACCTGCTGCTATCAGTGCATTGATATCCGTCATATCTTTTAATCCGCCAGAAGCGATCGTTTCAACACCTGAAGCCTTTTGAATTTCCAAAGTGAAATCTATATTGACCCCTGTCATCATTCCATCACGGCCAACATCGGTACAGATGATCGCCTCTACACCTGCATTGGCAAATTCTTTGGCAAGGTCAGTGGCCTTCATGTCACTTACTTCTCCCCAACCTTCTACCGCGACCATACCGTCTATCGCATCGATACCCACAACGATAGGGTATTTGGCTGCCATATCTTTCACAAATTGAGGATCTTTTACGGCAATAGAGCCTAAGATCAATCTATCGATCCCCAGTTCCAGATACATCTTGATGGTCTCTTCATCACGGATACCGCCACCCAGTTCAAGTTTGAGGTTGCAGTGCTCACGGATCTGTCTGATCTGTTCCAAGTTCTCAGGTTTCCCTGCAAACGCTCCGTTAAGATCTACAAGATGCACCCACTCAGATCCGAGCTCTTCAAAACGTTTTGCCACTTGCCAAGGCTCATCTGAATATATCTTTGCAGACTCCATGAGTCCTTTGCTTAGTCTTACGGCTTTACCGTCTTTAAGGTCTATTGCTGGTAGTATCGTCATCTCTTTTTTTCCTATAATTTTGCAAAATTTTCTATGATCTTCAGACCATTTTCATGGCTCTTTTCAGGGTGCGGCTGGATACCGTAGATGTTCCCGTTCTGTACAGCCGATACAAACTCATATCCGTAATGTGTTTTCCCTATGGCATACGCGTCATCACATACGGCATGGAATGAGTGTACAAAGTAGAGATAAAAATCTTTTTTCATCTCTGCAAAAAGAGCTGTCTCTTTTTGTTGAAAGAGTTCATTCCATCCCATATGCGGTACTTTGAGGTGATGGTCAAATTTACTTTCATCAAAAGCGACCACTTTACCCGGGATAAGTCCCAACCCTTTTGTACCGTTCTCATCTTTTGCAAACTCTTCAGAACTTTCAAAGAGCAGCTGCATGCCAAGACAGATACCTAAAAGGGGTTTTCCTGATGCAGCAAAATCGATGACCGCTTTATCCATACCGTTTGTTTGGAGGTGTTCCATGGCATCGCCAAATGCACCTACACCAGGCAGTATGAGTTTATCATATTGGTCAAGTTTGGAAGGGTCACCCTCCAGAGTGGCATCTGCCCCGACTTTAGCAAATGCATTGATGACAGAGGCCAGGTTCCCCATATTGTAATCGACGATTCCTATCACGATCGTATTCCTTTGATAGTCTTATAAATTACTGTGATTATAGCAAATTAAATTGAAAGCAGGTGTTTGAGGTCTTTATCCTTTAGGCTATTTGGGTAAAATTACGTATTATATTGCGGATAGGATAGGAATGAGAGAAAAAATAGAGTATGCTTTTGTAAAACTATTTTTGTGGCTGGCAAATATAGCCCCTCAATCATTTGTTTATGCTATGATGAAAGCACTTACCCTTCTTGTCTATCATTTAGATAAAAAAAGACGTCATCTTACCATTACAAATCTCGCCATGGCGTTTCCTGAGAAAACATCGGAAGAGATAGTCACACTCTCTAAAGAAGTGTATAAAGAGCTCTCTAAAACTATTAGTGAGATTCTCTTGATGCTTATGGATAAGCTCGATATCGAAAATGCGATAAAGAATAGAGAAGAAGCCAAAGAGAAATTACAAAAATTGGCACAAAAGAGCCCACATGGCATTGTTTTTATAGCAGCACATTTTTCTAACTGGGAACTCGGCGCACACTTTATCGCGAAAAATGGACTTCCAACGTTGGTCATAGGACGTAAGGGAAACAATAGACTGATAGAAGAGAACATTACAACCCCGTTTCGTGAAAAATACGGGAATAGCGCTGCAAGTAAAGATAAAGCAATGTTGTCTATGATGAAAAGATTGAAAGCTAGAGGCAATGTAGGGTTACTTATCGATCAAAAATCGGGAGGTTCACATAGTGCGAAGATAGACTTCTTTGGCAAACCTGCCGAAACCACTCTATCTGTTGCGTCACTTAAATTAAAGCTTGATCCCCTGATTGTACCTGTTTTTGTTGTGAGAGACAGTGATGGGCTGTATGAATTGGTTGTCAGTGAACCCATTGAGTATGTGGCAGATGAGATTGAAGATCAGCAGAAAAAGCTTGAAGCGATGACTTTGAAATATAATAAAGTGATAGAGGATATTATCAGAAAATATCCTGCACAATGGTTCTGGATGCATAACAGGTGGCGTCTGTGAGTCGAGCCCTTGTACTCAGTGATGGCCGTATGGGACATCTCAACCAGTCTCTTGCTTTTGTGAAGTATATGAACCTATCTTATGATGTGGTGTCTGTACGTTTTAAACATAAATGGTTTAAAACATTGAGCTACATACTTGACACAATAGGGGTATACACCGATAAACTGTTTGATATACAAATAGATAAAACATATGATATGGTCATAGGAACAGGCTCTACGACATCCTATGCAACGAAAGTGCTGGCCAAAAAAATGGATGCAAGATCTGTAGCCATGATGCTGCCGCGAGGGTATCGCTATGATTTTGATATCATCTTTGCGCAAAGCCATGACAATCCGCCTAAACAGAAGAATATCATAGAGATTCCTGCAAACTTTGTTTATGTGGAACCTCAAAGACTCTACAAGGCACAAAAAAAATCTATAGGTATCGTGATTGGCGGGGACAATAAACTTTTCACTATGTCCAAAGAAAAACTACAAGCACAGCTAGACACGATAGTTGAGGCATACAAAGAGTATGAGCTTGCTATCACCACCTCTCCAAGGACCAATAAAGAGATAGAAGAGTTAATAATGTCATATGCTTTTGATTATGAAGTGATCTTCTCTA
>JBNLDB010000196.1:0-3198 GCA_050304115.1 Sulfurovum sp.
ATATCGTCACTTCCTATTATCAACTTCTCTATTACAGTGAAGTGTTAAAGCTTGAGAAAAGACTATTAGATAAAGCGACAAAAAGAAATCGTTTTATTGAGGAAAGAGTCAGCTCAGGAGATCTTGCAGATATTGCACTACTTGAATCCAAACAGCAAATTATTAATCGTGAACAAAGAGTGCTCACGACAAAAAACAGCTATACCCAGGCATTACAAATATTGTTGAAATACCTGGACCTCTCAAAAAAAGAGTTTGAACTTCGTTATGTGCTCCCTGCACTAAAAACCCTAAAGAAGGAAAAAGCCGTTTTCCACAATGCGATCAGTCAAGCATTAAAGCGAAGACCGGACCTCCAAGCTTTGGAGTCCCAACGTACCAAACTGGACCTAGACACAGCCTATAACAACCTGTCAGCATATCCCAAATTAAATCTTTTTGCCTATGGTGTTCATGATATCCAATATGGAGAGGGTATAAAAGTCGGACTACAGTTTGATATACCATTAGAGAGACGATATTATAAGGGGAGGATGCTCGAGATCCAAAAAGGAATGAGTCAAGTTGAAGAGGAGAAAAATAGATTACTGTTAGAATTGAAAACAACGCTCACTAATTTAATGTATGCATTAGATGTTGTGAATCAAAATATAGAATTAGGTGAGAAAGAGACCGAGATTGTTGAATCGCTTGAAGAGGCTGAAAATAAAAAATATGAAGTGGGTTCAAGTGACCTGTTTCAGATCAATCAACGTGAGATCAGAACATTGGAAGTGAAGAAAAAGCAATTGGAATATCACCTTAATGCTTTGGTGATACAACAAGAGATAAAAAAGGAGATGGGAGAAGGCATGACACTCTAAAAGTGATCTCTTTCTATGCGTTCTAGATAGTGAACAGATGACGCTTCACCTCCTCTAAATATTAGGTTATCTTTTCTTTTATATAATCTTAAGTTATTTGTAATATAATATCAGGAAATATATCAAAGGAAACAGAATGGATATAAATAAATGGAGAGCCACATGTAGACCTATCAGAATTGTGGTAGGATTGGCACTTATAGGGTATGGTCTATATTCAGGGAATGCATGGTTCTATCTTGGTGTGGTCCCGCTTATAGCAGGTCTTACAAACTTTTGTCCGGCATGTATCGCCACGAAAAAGTGTGATATACCGGAAAAATAAACAGTTGAGGTGGATCCTCATCTGTTTTTCACTTACATTTAACGCTATTACGTTAGCACTCTTTTCATAATTTAACCATTCTACGTATTTAATAAAGTATAATTGCACAATAAACGCTTCAAAGGTACTGGCTATGGATACACTCATACAATATTTAAATGACCATCCCAATGATGAACTGCATCCTTCAGAGATAGCGAATATTCTTAAAGATCTCAATGAAAAAAACTTTCACGATGCATTACAGATCATACCTAGAGAGCTGATCGCAGATGTTGCATTGGAACTTCCGGACAGATATTTTGAAGATATTGTTGAGTCTTTTACCACAAAGGAGATCGCAGATTCGGTCGCTGAACTCGAAAGTGATGACCAGACTGACTTTATGCAGGAGCTTGAAGAGGTTGATCAAAGCAAAGCCAAAGCAGTATTTAGCCAGTTGGATGAAGGTGATCAGGCAGATATTTTAAAGCTTAAGCAGTATGATGATGATATCGCAGGTGCGTACATGCAAGTAGAAGTCTATACGGCTAACTTGCATGACACGGTACATGACGTGATCAGACAATTTGCAAAATTAAGACGCAATGATGAACTTGAGAATGTGAACTACCTGTTTGTAACCGATGAAAAACATAACCTACGTTACGGTATCGGGTTAGACCATCTTCTGGTCTTTAATTTTGATCAGACACTAGAAGAGAATATTAACGAAAACCCTGAAAAATATAAACCTATTATGGGGTACGATTCTGACGATATCAGTGATATCGTACAGAAGTTTCAGGAGTATGACCTGTCATCGATGCCTATTATTGATGAGAATGGTATGCTTCTTGGGCGTATTACTTCTGATGATATCTATGACATTATCAATGAGCAGGCGACAGATCAAATGTACCATTTGGCAGGGGTGAATGACGATGCAGAAGAAGATGAAGATATCTTTAAAGCAGGTAAATCACGTGCTGTATGGTTGGGGGTGAATCTGATCACAGCTATTACTGCTTCTTTGGTCATAGGGCTTTTTGAGGATACACTTCAGAGCATTGTCGCGTTGGCTATTTTGATGCCTATTGTAGCCTCTATGGGTGGCAATGCAGGTACACAAAGCCTTACGGTGGTTGTACGTCAACTCGCGCTTGGTGACATTGCACAGCATGATGCATTTCGTACGATAAAGAAAGAAGTCATACTCTCTCTTGCAAATGGTTTCCTTTTTGCTATAATCATGGGTATAATAGCCTCAATATGGTTTGATAAAGGGATGCTTGGTATCGTTATTGCACTCTCTATGGTCATCAATCTATTGAGTGCAGGTTTCTTTGGTGCTATGGTGCCATTGTTACTCAAAAAAATGGAAGTTGATCCAGCCATTGGAAGTACTGTGGTACTTACAACAGTGACGGATGTTGTAGGCTTCTTTTCGTTTTTAGGTCTAGCGACCCTAATATTATTATAAAGGTATTTTTTTATACATGGATTTGTTAATTCTTTATTTCACTTTAGCAGTGATGATATCATTCATCTGTTCAATTTTAGAATCTGTTTTACTCTCTGTCAATATGGCATACGTTTCAGTGCTTGAAAAAGAGCGTCCTATCGCAGGAAGACTTTTAAGAGGACATAAAATTAATATAAACAAATCTTTATCTTCTATTTTAATTCTCAATACGATTGCCAATACTTTGGGTGCGGCTGCTGTGGGGGCACAAGCTGAAAGTATTTATGGAGTGGGTGCGGTATTTTATGTATCTATTGCCTTAACATTTGCTATTCTTTTTTTATCCGAGATCATTCCTAAAACTATAGGTGCAGTGTACTGGAAAGCTTTGTCACCTGTGGCGGCATATGTGATTCATTTTTTCATTTGGATAACGTACCCTATTATCATTTTAACACTCTTTGTAAAATCGCCATTCTTTTTCTCTTGTTTTCTTATTTCCATTTAGCAAAGCACTATTATAGTTATCATTATATTCATCTTAATTTACCTCTAATACAAACAGG
>JBNLDB010000197.1:0-3197 GCA_050304115.1 Sulfurovum sp.
TTAGAAGAGGTGGTGGATGGGATACTGCTAAGTATCAAGCTGATACTTTTAAACTAAGTTATCTACATCAATGGAAATTAAACAGATATTGGATTTTAGAGGGTGGTCTATCTACCACATTGATGAAATCAAAAGAGGCTGCAGAAGCAAATGCAATAGAACCACCTAAAGATAAAAAAACATTGGATGCATTACTGAAAATGACTTATACAGATGAACAGCGTGTGATCTATGCCAGTATTGCCAAGAAAAGTCGTATGCCAGCGATGTCAGAAATGTTTACTTTTTTCCCTGAGGATATGAATCTTGCAAATCCAGATTTAAAACCAGAAAAAAGTATGCAGTATACCCTTGGGTATCAGTGTAATCTTGAAGAAAAAACTATGTTGTCCCTATCTCTATATTATTATGAGATTCGTGATCTTATTATTAATCGTGCTAAGACGTATATCAATCGTGAAGAGGCAGAAGATTATGGTGCAGAAGTACGTTTAGAGAGTACCTACTTTGATAAACACCTGTTACGTGCTTCTTATGCGTATACCCATGCCAGTGACAGTGAAGGTGAAGCACTGGATTTCATTCCTTTGCATCAACTCAAAATAGAAGATACCCTAAACATCACCCAAAACTGGAAAGCGTACTTGGGATATCGATATATCGGTTCTCGGTATAGTCCTAATTCGGCTACCTACAGTGATGAACAGATGAAACTCTCTGCTTATCATCTTGTGGACACACAAATTTCTTATCAACTCTCTGACTCCATGCAGTCCAGAGCTGGTATAAAAAATCTTTTTGATAAAGCCTATGAGTGGAGATATGGCTATCCATCAGAAGGACGTTCCTATTATCTCTCTTTAGAATGGAAACTTTAATTTGAACAGTAGAACTCTTTTTTCTCTTGATACATGTTATGATCGGCTATTTCAATTAGCTCATTAAACCTGTATCCTTCATCAGGGAAACAGGCAGACCCTATACTCATAGTTATTTTATAGTTCTCTTCACCATTCATACTGCTAATAGGAAAAGCGGCTTTTACCTTAGTGATAACTTGAGTAATTTGATCGATATTATCTATATTTTCTAAAATCAATACAAACTCATCTCCACCATATCTAGTGATGGTGTCATTAGCACGTAAGAGTTTTTTCAATGTTTTGGCAACCAGTTTTAAAACGCTGTCACCCAAGTCATGCCCATGAGTATCATTAAATTGTTTAAATCCATTGATATCACATACCAGAAGAGCCATTTTTTGATGATTTCTTATGGCACTATGTTGTGCCCTTGTAAAATTCTCATGCAATAAAACACGATTAGCCAAACCTGTTAAGGGGTCATGTGTTGAGAGGTACTGATAATGCTCTAATATTCTCTTTTGTTCTGTAATGTCTTCAAATGTAAGAATAGTATACAGCTTCTTGCTTTCGCTCATAACATTGTTACTGTTTTTTCGTATTAAAAGATGTTTATTATGCTTACAGCGTATATAGACTTCATCAAGTAATGCTTCATTCTGAGTGAACTCAAAAAATGATATATGTTTTCCAATAAGGTCAGTTTCATCATATTGGGTTAATGAATTCAACGCAAGATTTGTTTTGAGAATAGTGCCATTTGCATCTAAAATAAGCATAGCTATAGGGTTTTGTGTGAAAACTAATGTGGCTAAATCATTGCTCAATTGTTTTTCTGTCATTGACCATATAACGTTTGCTGAATAGATATCATCTTGTCCAATTCTCCTTTGCAATGATTTGCATATAGTATAACCATGATATGTCACATTTCTGTCATATTTTAGAAACTAATGTACATCTTTTATAAAATTAATATGACATAGATATGACATCTTTTATACTATACTTCGCATATGAAAGTATTAATAATAGAAGATGATGTCCAACTAAGTATCGCCATTAGTGAATTTTTTAAGATCAAAGCATTTGATATAGTAAGTGTAAAAGATGGGTTAGATGCCGTTGATCAGATAGACAATGAAAATTTTGACCTCTATATTATTGATATCAATATCCCTCGTATTAGCGGATTAGACCTCCTTAAACACATCAGGAAAACAGATCTTGATACCCCAGTCATCATTATCACTGCATCTTTAGAGATACAAAATTTTGCCACAGCTTTTGAAAATGGGTGCAGTGAATATATCAAAAAACCATTCCATTTAAAAGAACTGGATATACGGATCAATAAATTGTTGGCTCTCAATAAACCTGAAATGATCACTTTAAACAATGAACTTACTTATGATCTCAGTAAAGAAGAATTTTATTATCAAAGAAGTCCTATTCCATTTAGATATAAAGAAAAAAGATTTTGTGCGCTATTGATGAAACATGTAAACACTGTTGTTCCCAATGAGATGATCTATGATTATGTTTGGGAAGGTGAGATTAAAGAGACATATCCTTTACGACAGTTGCTTGTTGAACTGAGGAAAAAACTCCCTTTTAATATCATACAAACAAAGATCAGAGAAGGGTATATGATTGAAACTCAAAAATAAACTTTACCTCATTCTATTGTTGATAACGAGTACATTGATTGTTTTCACAGTAGTAATGTATAATAATTTTCAGCAGCAAAACAAAAACCACCTAAACGAAGAACTTACCCAAAGTATACATATTAATAAACTGCTTTTGAGTTCTGCTGTAGAGGATAGCTATCAAACATTTGAAGAGAAAAAAACTTTTTTTACCCTCATACATCAAAGAGCGATAGATGAATTTAAAAAAGATGAAAACATCTCTTTAGTACAGTTAAAAAATAAATTAGTGACTCTGTTTACATTAAATCATGTGAAAGTGGATCTTTATGTGATCAATAAAGAGTATGTAATCACTGATGCGACCTTTGAAAAAGATATTGGTCTAGATTTTAAAAATATCTTTGGTGGTAAGAAGTATTTCGATACTATTTCAAGAGATAGAGATATACATATTGAGAATGATGTTTTAATAGACTATATGGACGCATGTATCAAAGTGTATTCATGTGCAAGTGTCAATAATGATAAATTCCTTCAAATGTCTTTTTCTGATCCCTACATCTATAATAAATTGCGTCAGACGGTAGAAAATATCTCCAAGGGCACTCTGAACAAAATAAGCCTTTTTCGTATCACAAAAACATCTTCTAATGAAGAATACTATGAAGATATACTGAAC
>JBNLDB010000198.1:0-3191 GCA_050304115.1 Sulfurovum sp.
CTCTCAAGACGGTTGGAATAAAACAAAGAGGTATCGATCTTTTTATTCTCTTCCATCATTCTTTTCAACTCTATGACATCAACGTTGGTATTAATGCCAATAAAACGGACCAGTCTATCCTTATTTATAATATACTGATCTATACGTTCTTCATGCTTTGATGAAATCACGATCTCTTCATTATCTTCATCTTTTCGATCATAGAGTGTCGAGGTGACATCTGCAAGTAGAAAAGAACCGACTTTGAGTCCGTCAACCGTCACAAACTCTTTAAATCCCTCACCTTCGATCCCTAAGATCGAAGCTATAGCAGCATCTGCCTGAAGAGTACACTCTCTTACCCTTCCTGCGATATAACCATCCGGCATCTGTGCAACTTCTCCAACGGCATAGATGTGTGGATCTGAGGTACGCATATGTTCATCTACAAGGATACCTTTGTCGATATCAAGGGTCCCTTTCGCACACCCGGTACTCGGGGTGATCCCCACCCCAAAAACAACAAAAGGATTATCTATTGTGTGAGATTTCATGATGACCTGTGTGATCTCATCACCTTCGATCTTCTTATCAATGATCTCTTCTTCAAGCAATATCTGAACACGGGAGTCACTCTCTTCATAGATTCTCTTCATCATATTTATCGCAACAGGAGTGAGTGCTTTGTCATAAAGATGCATACCGCGTGAGACCAGATAGATCTTTTCAGGTCCCTCCAATCCGCAAAGCGTGTCCAGAAGTTCAAGCCCGATAGGACCTACACCCATCATGACAACATTTTTCCCTTTACTGCGTTCGGCTATACATTCACTGTCAGCAGCACTCCTGAAAGTCCTGGCATTTTTTATACCTTCAATGTCAAAGAGGGTTCTGGGATCAGAACCGGTTGCTATGATGAGGATATCATAGTGAAAAGCCGAATTTTTTGTGTAAATCCGTTTGGCTTCTTTATCTATTTGGATGACTTCAGAATCAAGTTCAAGTTGAACACCTGGAGGAAGAGGCAAGGCAATGTCTTTAATATCCGACGTACCATTGACCAGGGAGCACAGATGAATACGATCATAGGGAGGATTGGATTCTTTGGATACGATCAATACTTTATGCTTGGGCGCCTGCTCTAAAATTGAGTTGGCCATGTAAGCTGCAGCGATACCGCCGCCTATAATTACGATTCTCATATTTTCACCTTGCTTCATTATATCTAATTTCTTACAGGGATACACTCAAAATATCATTCATATTATATACTCTTTCTTTTTCTGTATGTCAACCATTTATCAACCTCCATCACCGCGACCAGGCCAATAGCAACAATGGCCAGTTTCAGCCACATTTCATAGGAGACAGGTTGTATCGAGAGGACATTCTGCATCAAAGGGATATACATACAGCCAATATGCAGCAGCTGTGTAAAGATGACCCAAACGATCAGGAACATACTGTTTCTATAGCCGATCTTGTGCAGATAGTTGGTCTCTGTCCTGGCATTAAAGACATGTACATTTTCAAAAAGTACCATAAGCAGTAGTACCATGTTCCTGGCACTCTCTTCACTCTCTCCACTTTGAAGCAGGAAGTAAAAGAGTACAAAAGAGACGATACCGATATAAAGACCACCTACAACGATACGCCTGATCATGAGCCGGTTAAATATAGGCTCTTTGGGTGACCTGGGTTCTCTTTGCAAGAGTCCCGGTTCTGCTTTTTCCAGTCCCAGCATCACATCTTCGATCCCATTGGTGACAAGGTTAAGCCATAAAATCTGAACGGGAAGCAGCGGCAGAGGAAGTCCTGTAACAAAGGAGAGCATGACCAGGACCAGCTCTGCAAAACCGGTCGATATCAGTAGGTAGACCACTTTTCTGATATTGTCATGCGCACGTCTCCCTTCTTCAATACCGTTAACAATGGAGGTGAAGTTATCGTCCGTTAGAATGATATCACTGGTCGATTTTGCTATATCCGTACCGCTTTTTCCCATGGCAACACCGATATTGGCATGTCTTAATGCAGGGGCATCATTGACGCCGTCACCGGTAACGGCAACATAGTGTCCAAGGTTTTGATACGCCATCACGATCATCATCTTCTGTGCAGGTGTCACACGGGAAAAGACCGATTTGTCTTTCAGCTCTTCAGCCACGGCACCGCCATCTTCCCAGGCAAGGAGCTCTTTCTCACTCATGACCTCCTCACGAGAAGAGGCTATACCAAGCTCCTGTGCAATCGAGAACGCCGTATTGGGATGATCTCCGGTGATCATGACCACTTTGATACCTGCACCCTGTGCCTTTCTGATCGCATCGGGGCTCTCTTCTCTGACGGGATCAATGATGGCAACAAAACCAAGATAGGTAAAGTTCCTAAGGTTGATAACGGATTCATCAGCAGACTCCTTATAGGCAAGTGCAATGGTTCTGTAGCCTTTGAGTGCCCATCTGTCTACCTCCTTGAGTATCTCTTTTTTCTCTTCTTGTGTCACATTGCAGTGTTCCAGGACCGTTTCGGGTGAACCTTTACTGAATTGAAAGATCATATCGTCAAGTTCCATCATCACTGCAGAAAAACGGTTAATAGGCTCATATGGTATCTCATCGATCTTTCTATAGGATCTTGCACTTGTGACATAGGATTCATCAGCATTGGCAGCAAACTGTGCCAGTGCAATATCTACCTGGTCTCCGTAAAAATCTACACCCCCTTCTTCAGACTCCTTATAGTGTATTTCATTGCACAATATGGAAGCCAGATAGACTTTGTCATGTACGTCATCCAGTGAATCGGTATCAAAAACCATATGGGGAGAGATAAAATACTCTACACTGAGTCTGTTTTGGGTAAGTGTCCCTGTTTTGTCACTGGCTATGAGCGTGCAGGCACCCAACCCTTCAATGGCAGCCAGCTTTCGAATAATGACATTTTTTTTTGACATGGCCAAAGAAGCGGATGTCAGGGCAACTGTAATAGCCACAGGCAGACCTTCAGGGATGGTAGAGACAGCAAGGGCAACAGAAAAAAGGAAAAGTGCATAAAACTCCATATCTTTGAGCACACCTACTGTAAAAAGTATGATGACCATTATTGCAATGGCAATGGAAATAGTAAAAGAGAGCTTTTCCATTTTTTCAACCAAAGGTATCTTGGCTATGCTTTTTTTACTCAGTAACTGTGCTATCTTACCGGCTTCT
>JBNLDB010000199.1:0-3167 GCA_050304115.1 Sulfurovum sp.
TTCATTTAGAGGGGTCATCGTTTCAGAGATAAAAAAACGTTCAATGGACTAGGACGGGGAATTTACCTTTTTTCCAAGTTTTCTTCTTGATGTTACATTAATGTTACATCAACATGTTATATTTAGAATGAAGAATCGGGGAAGGGTAAAAATGAAAAAAGTACTACTCACAGTCATCAATATCAGTCATTGGAAAAAACATGAAAGATCATTTGTCATATCTATGATGTTAATGGGTCTGTTCAATTTTTTTCTTGTGACTTTAATCATATATAATCACTAAATATTTTCTCCTAAATCTTATATGAGTTCACGCTCGCACGAAAAAATATGATAGAATAAATGTGTATACATTACATTGTTAATTTCTATTTCTATCAAATAAGGTGCACGTACTAAAAACTTGTTATTTAAAAATGATGTGTGAATGAAGGAGAAAAAAATGAAAAATGTCATTTCAGCACTGTTTATTTTCATCTTGGCAAATTCAGCTTGGGCAGCAGAGCGTGTCCAAAACCAGCAACCAGCAGTTCCTAAGACCACACTCAATGCTGCATCTAACTATCTCGATTCTGTGTTGATGAATACGCTGACCTCCCTTGAACTGATCACTTCGACACCTGAGGCTAAAAAGGGGGACTGGGAAGGGATCAAGCGCTACCTGAAACAGCTCAAAGAAATTACGCCTGGGGTCTATTTCTATCTTCTTCCTGATGGAAACTACTACTCTGTAATACTTGATTATACCAATCTGAATCTGAGTAACAGAGCTTATTTCAAATCACTCTTTTCCGGGACTCCTGTGATGGGTTTTCCTATCTACAGCCGCTCTTCCGGAAAGAAATCAGCGCTGATGGCTGCGCCTATCACCGTAAATGGAAAGGTGACCGGTGCACTGGGTGCTTCGGTCTTTCTGGATGAACTGCATGATAAACTCAATCGCGAATTTGCCCTGCCGGATGACTACACCTGGTTTGTCCTGAACTCCGAGGGGAGGATGATGCTTGACAACGACAGTGATTTCATCTTCATGAATGCTCTCAAACAGGGGAGTGAATCTCTGCATCATGCTGTTTCAGAAGCCCTGAAAATGCAAAGCGGTCCTGTAGAGTATCAGCTCGACAGCCTCCGTCACGGATATTACCAGAAACTACCCAATATGGATTGGTGGATGTTCCTTGCCAAAATAGAGGGCTCAAAGGCAGAGACTCCTCCACAGCTGAAACTTTCACTTGATCAATTTATACCTGATCTGCAAAGCCGTTTGAACCGTATTGACGAATCACTAGCCGAATTGATCAAAAAAAGCAGGTTAGATGTCAAAAAAGAGGGTGAGATCAGAAAACTTCTCAACATCCTTCTTGATGAGAACTCTGATATTGTCGAAGCCTCTTTTGTTGATGCAAAGGGGGTGATGCGCCAGGTTGAACCAAGTGAGTACAAGAACTTCGAGAATACGGACATCAGCTCCCAGGAGCATGTGAAAGCGATGAAGAACAAACCTGTACCGCTACTCAGCAGTGGATTTACAGCAGTCGAACATTTTACGGCAGTGGTTATATCGCGTCCGATTTATGACAGCCAAAATGCATTCTTAGGCTCCATCAACCTGCTGATCCGTCCCGAACTTCTGGTCGACACACTGCTGAAAAAAACCACTATCCCCGATGACTATGAACTCTGGATCATGCAAACAGATGGCATGCTCATCTATGACCAGGACAAAGAAGAGATCGGCAGGATGCTTTTCAGCGATCCTATCTATGCAGACTACGAAAACCTGCTAAAA
Source organism: Sulfurovum sp. (assembly GCA_050304115.1). Taxonomy (GTDB): domain Bacteria; phylum Campylobacterota; class Campylobacteria; order Campylobacterales; family Sulfurovaceae; genus Sulfurovum. Next base: position 1,790 of record JBNLDB010000199.1, read on the forward strand.
TTGAGCAAGAAGATCGTCGCTTCTCCCACAGGTGAGGGGAGCTATATCTATCTTTCACCCGAGTCCAACGAAAAAGTTATCAAAAACGCCATCTGGAAGAGTGTCAGACTCCACGACCGTGAATGGCGGGTTGTTCTGGCCTATCGTCCTTATGAGGAGAAATAGCTAATACTGCAGTTCTATTTGCATGAGTACGTCCTGAACTCATGCATCTTGGCTCTCATTCAACAACTTTAACTGTTTATCATGAATTTTTGAAAGCAGTATGAGGGAAATGATCCCTCCAAACAGTGCATACCCCATATCTGACTGTGTATCCCATATATATCCCTGAGTACCCAAGAAAGCCTCTGCATTTTCACCAATTGCAAGCGCTACCCACCACTCTATCAATTCATACAATGCGGAAAATGCCAACACCATACTTAAAATGATAGTGTTGAGCCATATTTTGTTACCCTGTATGATATGTTTACGTATCAATATCTCCCTGGCCAGTATAGCAGGGATAAATCCTTGTGCAAAATGACCTACTTTATCATAATTGTTCCGATTTTGGTCAAAAACCTCTTTGATCCAGTCAAACAGAGGTACATCTGCATAGGTATAATGTCCTCCAACCATCAGGATTATCATATGAATTAATATGAGACTATAGAGCAGGGAAGACAAAGGAAACTTTTTATAGGTGTGAAATAAGATCACTAGGCCTATAAGAACCGGTAAAACTTCTAAAAACCATGTATAGAGCGAATAAAAAGGCATTTTTGAATTTATAAGTATCTTAAAGTAACGATAAAAAACCTGAGGAAGAAGTACTATTCCTCTTTGATGTTGTTCTCCTACCAAAGTCTGAAGTGTATAAAATGCCAGTGGATCAGAATAATTAACCTTAAGATAAACCATATATCCTAAAAGTCCCAAGAGAGATAATAAAACTAAATACACCTTGTCTTTAATTATCTTCTTAAAAGAGGTCCTGTTTTCCAAGATATCTATCAAAACCATTAAAACTACAAAAAGCCCGTAGATTCTTGTAGCTGTCATTAAAATACCAACCAATCCGGACAGTAAGTATCTTTTTTGTCTGTATAGTAAATAGGTCAAAAGAGACAAAAATAAAAACAAGCTTTCTGTATAGACACCAGCAAAGAAAAAGGACGTTGGAAAAACTAAAAGTGAAATTGTAGATAACTTTGCAATTTTTTTAGAATGATCTAGTCGAACCACATTCCAAAAAATAAAAAGGGAAAGAAAAAATAAAATATTTGAAATAAATATTCCTGAAAGTGTATATGCAAAAATATTGAAAGATCCAGCTTATGTTGCAAAACTAATTGAAGATGAACAAAGAGCAGAAAAGGTTTATGAAGAAGCA
>JBNLDB010000200.1:0-3158 GCA_050304115.1 Sulfurovum sp.
TGGCTCTCTTAGGATCCATTAAACCTGTGAACTTGTATGTGGTACTTTGATCTTTGTTCCATTGTTTTCAATTATCTCTTTGATTTTTTCTGTTTCTGATCTCTCATTAGACTTTTTCACCTCTTTTCCATTTCCTGCAGGCTGTGCAAGACTCTTTTTTTTCTGAAGTGTTAAAACAAGCAAACCATTTTTATATTCGCTCTTTAAACTTGTAGCATCTACATCCTCGGGCAATGTTTCGCTGCGTTGTATCATACTCACATAATGCTGTTGCATCTTCATATTGGGTTCGTTGGTCTTTTTTACCGTATTTACCGTTGCTTTTAAATGTAAAACACCGTCATTGATAGAAATATCTATTTGATTGTTTTTATTTTCAGGTATCTGTGTATTGTATTCATAATGTGTACCTTTGTCTTCCAATAAACTTTCCGTTCTCATACGATTACCCGGTATGAATTTCTGTCTGGTCGGATAATTCCATAATTTTGTACGTTGATCCATACGCTCTTGCATACGTTCAAAGATCTTATCCATCTCTTTTTGCATCTGGTACATCTCTTTAAAGATATCATCTCCAAACGGATCATCAAAGAAAGGATCATTTGCCTGCAGTGAGACCATGGTCATAAAAGGCAAAACAAAAAGCGAAATTTTTTTACTGAACATGTTGTGCTCCTTATTATTATAGATACTAAAAGTATAAAAAAGGTAGGTTAATCGTTTTTTAATATCCCTATTCCAAACAGAAAGCAGACCGCCTATAGCTATTATCTTCGATGCATACGCTATAATACAGATCACATGATGAATTGTTTGTAGGAAGGGTACATATGATCGTAGACGGATTTACGTACGTAGCATTACTGGTCATGATCGGTGCTGCCATCGTATATATTGAGAAGAAGAGTCGATATAAGTTCTTTGAGTATCTTCCTTCTATCGTTATACTCTACTTTGTGGTCATGCTTTTTTCTACCTTTGGCGTATGGCAAAAATCCGAGTCTGTCACCTCTGCATACATATTTCTAAAGTCCAACCTTCTCCCGGCAATGATCTTTTTAATGCTGTTTTCTGCAGACATGAGAGAGATCTTTAAACTGGGAAAAAAGATGTTATTCACTTTCTTTCTAGCCTCTGTAAGTATTGCCATCGGCTTCATCGGTACTTTTTCACTCTTCCATACCTATTTTGAACCTGGATCATGGAAAGCTTTTGCTGCACTTTCAGGTTCATGGATGGGAGGTACGGGAAATATGGTAGCCATACAAGGTGCTCTGAACCTGCCTGACTCTGCTATGGGATACACCCTGCTCATAGATTCAATCGATTATGCTGTTTGGGTGATGATACTGCTTGCACTGGTACCCTTTGCCAAAAAATTTGATCTCTGGAGTAAAGCCGATACTTCCGTAATAGATGAAGTGGGAGAAAAACTGGCACTTAAAAATGTACATCAAAAGCCCCTGAGTTTTTCTTCTCTTTTCCTCTTACTGGGAACTGCCCTGTGCATCTCTCTCTTGGCACAGATTGGAGCATCATACCTTCCTGTTACTTCATTTCTTACTCTAACTACTTGGATAGTTATCATCGCAACACTTGCAGGTATACTTTGTGCCATGACGCCTTTAGCCAGGTTATCAGGAAGCTCAGAACTGGCAAACATTATGCTTTATCTTATCGTGGCACTCATCGCTTCACGGGCCAACTTTTCAGAACTGACCGAAGCACCTCTTTATATCATTGCAGGGTTTGTCATCATCGCGATACATGCAAGTCTCATGATACTCTTTGCCAAACTCTTCAAGCTCGATCTTTTCTCTTTAGGTGTGGCTTCTTTAGCCAATATAGGCGGTGTAGCATCTGCTCCTATTCTGGCATCTGCATACTCCAAAGCACTTATACCCATAGGTGTGCTTATGGCTATGATGGGGTATATTATAGGGACATTCGGGGGACTCATGGTAGGAAAGGTCTTAAAGGTAATAGGAGGATGAAAAGATCATGAAAATTAAAAATATACGCACAAGCATACTCAAAGCCCCCCTTAAGAACCCTTTTGTCACCTCCTTACGCCGTGTGGATGCTCTTGAAGATCTTGTGGTCATTGTCGAATGTGATGATGGCACCGTGGGTTATGGAGAAGGTGCTCCAACACCTGTCATTACAGGAGAAACCATGGGTTCCATGGTCGCTGCAATCGAGTATATCAAGCCCTTTGTCCTAGGACTTGATATCGAAGAGTTTGATATTATATTAAATAATATACATACTTCCATACTGAAAAACTCTACGGCAAAATCTGCTCTGGAGATAGCACTCTATGACTTGAAAGCCAAGTCGGCCAGGCAGCCTCTTTATAAGATGCTTGGTGGTACAAAAAAGCACTTTAAAACGGATATAACGATCAGTATGGGTGAGATCGAAAAAATGATTTCAGATAGTCTTGATGCACTGAACCTCGGCTATGATACACTGAAGATAAAGATAGGGGATGACCCTAGGAAAGATGTTGAACGTATCATTGCTATACATAAGGCATTGGGTAACAATGTCACGCTGAGACTTGATGCCAACCAAGGATGGTCAGCACAAGAGAGTGTGGATCTTCTACATGCTTTGGAAAAACAGGACATTATCGCTGAGTTCATAGAGCAGCCGGTTGCAGCAGATGACATAGAGGGACTGCGTTACATCAAAGAGAGGGTCCAAACTCCTCTGCTGGCAGATGAGTCCATATTTTCTCTGAAAGATGCAAGAAAACTACTGGAACTGGAAGCTATAGACTATGTAAATATCAAACTGGCCAAGACGGCAGGTATCACACAAGCTTTAGCATTGGCCGATCTCTCTAATACATTCGGGGTCAAATGTATGATAGGATGTATGCTTGAAGGTCCTATCTCAGTAGCTGCGGGGGTGCATGTAGCTTCGGCCAAGGCAGATATCATTACGATGATTGATCTGGATGCTGTGAGTTTATTGGCTTCTCATCCCGTAAAGACTTCCATTGTTTTTAATGAAAGTGAGATCAGGCTCTCTGAAGATATTGGCTTAGGCATATTGTATTAGATAAGGTAGATGATCTCTCTTGCCCGCAGTCTATACTCTCAACCCAGACTATAAGTATTCGATCTCTCCAAGGTTGGTAAAGAATA
>JBNLDB010000201.1:0-3150 GCA_050304115.1 Sulfurovum sp.
AGATGAAAATGGAGGGATTGATGCAGAGAAGATCAAAGCCGCAGTAACTGATAAAACCATTCTCATCTCTATGATGTGGGCGAACAATGAAACAGGTATGATATTCCCTGTAGAAGAGGTCAGTGCCTTTGCACAAGAAAAAGGGATCTTGTTTCACACCGATGCGGTACAGGCTATAGGTAAAATTCCTATTGACCTTACCAAAGTTCCTGTAGATTATCTTACTTTTTCTGCTCATAAGTTCCATGGTCCTAAAGGTATAGGGGGTCTTTATGTCAAAAAAGGAAAAGCCCTTCCAAACCTATTGCACGGTGGAGAACAGATGGGTGGAAAACGTGCCGGAACACTCAATGTTGCCTATATTGTTGGTATGGGACTTGCGATGAAACAAGCAGCAAAACATGTAGAAAAAATGAATACAGAAGTGCGTAGGCTGAGAGATAAACTCGAAGATGCCATCTCACAAATACCTGACAGCATCGTGGTGGGTCCACGTGATCAACGTACACCCAATACGATTCTTGTTTCACTTCGAGGGATTGAAGGTGAATCCATGTTATGGGATCTTAACAAAGCCGGTATTGCTGCATCTACAGGTAGTGCCTGTGCTTCCGAATCTCTAGAAGCGAACCCTGTCATGAGTGCCATTGGTGAAGACCCGGAACTTGCACACACTGCTATGCGTCTAAGTCTTTCTCGTTTTACAACAGAAGAGGAGATCGATTATGCCATTGAGGCATTTACAAAAGCGGCAGAAAGACTTCGTTCGATCTCTTCAACCTATGCCTATACCAATGAAGTAGGATAAACCTGTAATGGACTATATCATCGATGTTCGCGTTGACCAGGATAAAAAAAGAACCTATCGGATCAATGCAAAAGATGAAACAGAAGCAAAAGAGAGACTGAAAGATCGTCTCCCGCCTCATCAGCGTGATTCAGTGATCATCGATGACATAAAACCAGATATGTCTACGATGGTCCATGATGATCCCTATGGTATCTTCGGTGAAGAGTAAACATAGCTTGGTCCCGTGACCCAAAACATAATATAAAAGGAATATTTACATGTCTAACGTACAAAATTTTATCAGTGAGAACAACCTTCAATGGCAGGCTTCTTTCAATAACAAAACAGATAGCTACGAGTATGGCTACAGAGGCAGCCTTGTCATCACACCGGGGAAAGTACTCTCTGCTGACAAACAGTTGCCGCCAAAAGCGACAGCAACACAAGTGATCTTGGTCAGTAACTCCGATAAGATCGATTTTCTTGCCTGTGAATTGGAAACACTTGATTTTTTTGAACCTTTTGTTGAGAAATACAAAGAGATACTCTCTCCTGATGGGCTCTACATTCTTTTTGTCACAGACCTGGATGCAGATGGTAAATTTGAATATGAAGGATTTACTTTCAACACTTTTGCGCTTGATGAAAGCTCTGTCTGGAACGAACTACTCGACTATGCTGATCTCTCAAAAGGTGATCTTAAAAGATTAAGTGCCGAAGAGAAGATAGATACTGTCTATAATGAGATCAAGAGCACTTCACTGCGTATCAGCGATAAAACCTATGATGAGATCAAAGCCATGCAAAGTGAAGATGGGAAAATGCTTTTTGGTGCAGTATAAGCACCAAAAACCACATCTTTGCATGATGCACAGATATGAAACCTTTCAGGATTCATATCTCACTTCCAGTACAAAACACTAAAATCAAATAAAATTTTCTACTAGTCTTTTGACAAGAATATCTTATAAAATATGTCGATATAGAATATTTTATAACTTTACGATGACTTTTTAACAGTCGTAATCTATAAAGGTTAAATGGTTTTTGGTGAAATCATTAGATATTTATACAACCTCATTACACGTAAAATTATGACTTTACCCCTTTAACTAATAACCATAAGCAAAATGACAATTCAGCAAGGAAAGGGATAATATACAGTGGATCAAATATTTGAAGATATTCTGGCAAAAGAAATCGTATATAACTACCTGTTAGATAAACAATTGCTGCTGCAGTAAGGCCATATCCAATGATATTAGGAAAGTCGTTTGATCTTATAATCAAATAACCTAAAAAAAGATTGGAAACACTAAAAAATATTAAACCAAGGTCATAACCATAACTGTGCAACTCTAGAAAAAACAATACCAAATAGTATATTTGATCTGTTGTAATCATAGTGCCATATCCATGACTGTTTATAAGTAGTAAAGCAGCAAAATAATGAAGTAAATTAAGTCCTAATATAGCTGCTTGGGTCAAGCGAAACACCATAGAAGTTAGAGCAATTGTTTTATTGACAGACTTAAAGAGTATATAGAACAATACACTGATGGCAACATCACACACAAGCATGAAAGAGTCTGCTGCAAACGATATGAGAAACATTGCTTTGGAATTGATGATTTGGGTAGCAGTTGCTATGGCATCGCCTGATACAATTAGATCTGACCGTATAAACACTTCACTGTAAATACCTAAGACGATTATTGTCAGATACAAAATCCCTGAAATTCTAGCATATCTCATAGTTAAAATATATGAATTTGTATCAGACATTTAATGCTCCTTCTATAGTTGGATAGTCAAGGTTCAAGACACTTGATAAATGAACAACATTGACTATTATGACAAATTTATGGCTACAAAGGAATACCAGTTGTTAAAAAGATATTCATCTAAGTATCTATAAATTTAACTACTTCGTTGAATACTCTACGATACTTAGTTTTTGGTTCTATCGCGCGATATCCCAAAGGTATCACCAGAGAAACTGCAAAATTTTTACTTTTTTCCCCTATAATATCTAAAACCTTATCTTCTTCAAAACCTCCAATTGGGCATGAATCTATTCCTAAAATAGCTGCTGCATTCATTAAGTTCATTGAAGCGAGATAACACTGTTTATCTGCATAATTGGCTATATCTTCACTCTCCATTGTATTGGTATATCCCGTATAAAAATCTTTTGTAAATTTATCATAATACTCATTTCCATCACGACGTAATAAAGGCTCGACAAAGCCATCATCTATATAGAGATCCTTCCGTGCTAAAACAACAATAACTGCTGAAGCTGTTCCTACTTGTAGTTGTGAAAAACAGGCTTTCTGCAACTTCTCTTTAAGTTGTCC
>JBNLDB010000202.1:0-3105 GCA_050304115.1 Sulfurovum sp.
TACGGCAAGAGAGCCGAAAGATGTAGAGATGTTAAAAGAACTGGGGTTTGAACATGCCATGCAGCTGGATGTAAGAGACCCTGATGAGATCGCTGCAGTGATCAACAAAGTGCTCGAAATTGACGGCAAGATAGATGTCTGGTTCAACAATGCCGGGTACGGACAGCCCGGTGCAGTAGAAGATATTACCATCCCTGTACTGAAAGAACAGTTTGAAACCAATGTCTTTGGATTGCATGAATGTACAAGACAGATCATACCCGTGATGAGAGAGCAGGGGCATGGGAAGATCATTCAACACAGTTCAGTACTCGGCATCATTTCACTTTTTGGACGCGGTGCCTATAATGCCAGCAAGTATGCTATAGAAGGGCTTACAGATACGCTCAGGCTGGAGCTTCAAGATACCAAAATCTATCCTGTACTGCTTAATACAGGGCCCATTGTAAGCCATTTTAGACAAACCGCCGTAGAGAAACTTGAAGCGAATATCGATATAGAGCATTCCCTATTCAAAGAGAAATACCTTCGCTCCCTCAAAGAGAGAACACAAAAGAAAGTACCGTTCAAAGAGGGGCCTGAAGCTGTTGCAGCAGTGGTCCATAAGATCATTTTGGCTGATCGACCAAAGCCCCGTTATTATATTACAAAAGCTACATACCTTTTGGGCTTTTTCAAACGGATCCTAAGTACCACATACTTAGATAAACTCTTGATGAAAATCGAATAGTACCGAACTGGGTCAGCAAAACTCTATTAAAAGAGTTTTGCTATAATCTGCGTAATAAAACAATAGGATAGTATATGGATAAGATAAAAATTGGTGTTGTCACCACAAGCGACAGAGCTTCAAAAGGTATTTATGAAGACATCTCAGGTGTAGCGATCATGGACACAATGAAAGAGTATTTACTCAATGAATGTGAGTATGAATACAGATGTATACCAGATGAACAGAGTTTGATCGAAACAACACTGATAAAGCTTTCACGCGATGAAAAATGTGACCTTATCGTTACCACCGGTGGTACAGGTCCGGCACCAAGAGATGTAACCACTGAAGCCACTGAAAATGTGTGCCAGAAACTTCTTCCTGGTTTTGGAGAACAGATGAGAGCAGTAAGTTTGCAGTATGTCCCCACAGCCATACTTTCACGTCAGACCGCAGGTATCTGCAATGGGTCACTGATCATCAACCTACCGGGAAAACCAAAGTCAATCCGTGAATGTCTTGATGCTGTTTTCCCTGCTGTTCCATACTGTATAGACCTTATCGGAGGCTCTTTTATGGAAGCAAATGAAGAGGTCATAAAGATCTTTAGACCTAAAGCAAAATAGGAACATACTAAATAATATGAATATAGATTTTATAGAAAATAAGATCAATGAGATCATCAAAGAGCTTGAAAAAGAGGTCATGGATGTACTCATGGATGAAAGTCTCGATAAAAAACAGACAAACCTTCATATGAAACCTCTGACATCAACCAAAAAGATACTCACTAATGCTTTAGAGAGTATCAAGATGGTGGACAAATTGGGAAAAGAAGAGTTAGATAAATAAACATGACAAACAGTATCATTCTCATACTCTTTGTCTTAAGTGCGATCCTTTTTTTCTGGGGTATCTTTAAAACAGTTAAAACCCAAAAAAAGATCTTTTTGTTAGGGCTTCTACCTTTTTTATTTCTTATTGCAGGGATGTTCTTTCTTTAAAGCTCTCTACTTTCTTGTGGAGGTCATACCCGCAGCCAGCCAGGTTTGCATACCTCCACGGTACCACTTGATCTTTTCAGGTGGATACCCGATCTCAAGAAGTCCTATGATCATAGCAACAGATTGGCTGCACCATGGACCATTACAGAATACTGCAACAGTTTTTGCATTTGTAAAATCGAATGAATGATCTTCATTGATCTTGACACCTAAACGCTGTATGTCATGTTCAAATTCAAATTCATAACTTTCACGTTCTTTGAGATGATAGAAAGGTATATTTACTGCTCCTGGGATCGTACGATATGTATACCAATCCTCTTTACGGCCATCTACAAGTATCATAGAATCATTTTCCTGCATCTCTTTTATAAAGGCTAACACTTCAAGTTCTCCATAGGTATCGATATCTTCATGCAGCTGCATAGGAAGCAGTTTACCTTTGGTACTGACATAGGTGGATTTACATGCTTCAGGTACTTTGGCATTGGCATAATTCCCGGTCCATAACATCGTATTGCTAATGGGAACTTTTGTACATTCTTTCGGAATATCACGTTTTACAACTAACTGTTTTATCTTGCCGTTTGTATCTACAGTTTTTACAGCGACCCCCTCATATTCAAAGCCCTGATCTGTGGCCAAGATAGAAGACGTCCATAGTAATAAGGCAATTGTCGTTTTATAAAACATAATACATCCTTTTTTGATGACCATAGCATAGTGTGTGTAGAAAGTGTGTGTAATGAAGTGCAAGCATACACTTTTAAAAAATCATTTCCTTGTAGAGGTCATCCCTGCTGCCAGCCATTCCTGCAACCCTCCACGGTACCACTTGATCTTCTCTGCCGGATATCCAAGATCAAGTAATGAAAGGATCGCCGTTACAGATAGACTGCACCAGGGTCCATTACAGAACAGCGTGATCGTTTTAGCATGGGTAAAGTCCAAACTGTCATCTTCTTCATTAATTGATACTCCAAGATCCTTCATATGCTGTTCAAATTCAAACACATGGTTGATTGGATCTTTAAAGTGGTTAAAAGGCATATTGACTGCTCCGGGGATGGTCCTGTAATGGTAGAACTCCTCTTTACATACGTCTATAAGCATCAGTGAATCATCTGTCTGCATCTGTTTGATAAAAGCCAAAACTTCCAGTTCACCATAGGTAGTGATATCTGTATCCAGGTACATAGGATATATATGACTACCAATAGTATGTACGAAAGTAGACTTGCAGGCTTCAGGTACCTTGGGATGGGCGTAGTTTCCAGTCCATAACATCGTATTGGTGATAGGTATTTTTTTACACTCTTCTGAGATCTCACGTTTTACAACGATATTGAGACTATTAGATTTCTCATCCACGGTTTTTACTGGTATACC
>JBNLDB010000203.1:0-3089 GCA_050304115.1 Sulfurovum sp.
AGGGTATTCTGTGGTTGCTGATGGTGATCAGACCAGAGTCACACAGGCAAACCTCTCTTATGCTAAAGATGGTTTTGTTGGTCTTGTAGGACGAAAAGGTGTGAATTTAGACAATATGAGATTTATAGGGACTGTAGGCTGGAGACAGATGCCACAGACGTATGATCTAGCATCTGTATCCTACAAAGGTATCGAGAAGCTTGACCTTATGGCAGCATACGTGTGGCAAGTCAATAGAATTTTCGATAGAGATTTAGGAGGATTAAAGATTCCTGATTTTGACACCAATACGGTTTTACTGCATGCTTCTTATAAGGCTATGCCTGAGTTGACCATCACTGCCTATGATTATATGGTTGCAAGTTTTGCGGATCATGTTGGTATCAGGGCTACAGGTGGAACCACATTGGACAGCGGTGTTACACTGAACTATATGGCAGAGTATGCAAAACAAATGGACCCATCACTCACTGAAGATAGTGCACCATTCAATGATGCTGAACCTGAGCAGGATGCTGACTACTACAGATTTGGATTGAGCGGGAGTCACCATGGGTTTACTGCAGGTGCATGCTATGAAGTGTTAGGAGATGGAGATGGTACACTTCCTTCATTTAGTACACCGCTGGCAACACTGCATGCACACAACGGTTGGGCAGATATGTTCTTAGCAACACCTGCTGACGGACTTGAAGATCTCTCCTTTAAACTTGGCTATGGTGATAAAACATTTGGAAAGATATTAGGTGTATATCATAAGTTTGACAGTGATTCAGGAAGTACGGATTATGGTTCTGAATATGACATTGTCTATACAAAAATGGTGATGAAAAATCTCAATATGATGCTTAAAGGCGCAGTGTATCAAGCGGAAGATCCATCATATGTTGATACGACTAAATACTGGGTGATGTTCGATTATAAACTATAATCTTTGCATGTAGAAGGATGTGTATCCTTCTGCAGTATATAGTAGAGATGAGTGCATTATTCAGGTATAATGTCACTATCATATTGTGAGTACATCACAATACAAAGAAACGGAATTACACACATGAATGAAAAATCACAAAACCTACATATAGAGATCGGAAAGATCAATACCCTGGAAGTCGCTAGAGATACGGACTACGGATTGTTTTTAGAGGCAAAAGACGACAGTGAAGTACTGCTTCCAAATGTCTATGTCATGGAAGATGAAATGCCTATCGGTGCACTGATAGATGTATTCATCTATACAGACAGTGAAGACCGCCCTGTAGCTACTACTAAGATGCCTTATGCCAAATTGGGTGAGTATGGCTACTTCACGGTAGTGGATTACAAGTCTTATGGCGCATTTGTAAACTGGGGACTCCCTAAAGACCTCTTTGTACCTCTTTCCCAACAAAAAGAGTATTTTAATATCGGGAAAAAGTATCTTTTACGTGTCTGTCTGGATGAGCAGACGGGCCGTCTTTACGGTACACAGAAAATAGGGAAATATTTTAACAGAGACATGAGCGGCCTGCATCAAAACAAAATGCTGGATGCTATTGTTCTGGCCAAGACACCATTGGGGTATAAAGTTGTAGTGGATAATCAGTATGAAGGGATGCTTTTTGACAATGAGATCTTTGAAGAGATACGTGTAGGTGACCGTAAAAAAGTTTATATAAAAAAGGTGCGAAAAGATTATAAACTCGACCTTTCGTTACAGCCTATTGGAAAACAAGCAACGATAAGTGTGGCTGAAGGGATTATCTTACAATTGCTTAAAGAAGCAGATGGGACCTTGCCTTTCACCTATAAAAGTGATGCAGAAGAGATCAAAAAGGTCTTTGGCATGAGCAAGAAGAATTTTAAACGTACGTTGACAGAGTTGATCGAAGCTAAAAAGATAGAATTAACGGATGACGCAATTGTTTTATTGTGATAGTCTCATATGTGAAATAATAAAGGTAAAGATATGGAATTTATGGAGTTAGTAAAAGTAGCTGCAACTATGATACAAGGCAACGGTGATGAAGCAACTAGCAGACTGGATGTAAATGACATTGCGAATGCCCTTAATACTCTTGTAGGAAATGGTAATGGCGGACTCGATCTTGTAAAGTTTGTAAGTGGATTGTCTCAAAACGGTCTGGGTGAGATCGTAGGATCATGGTTGGATAATGGTGAAAATAGACCCATATCCATGGAGCAGATCATAGCACTTCTGGGTGCGGATAACATTCACACTTTTGCTTCAGAGCTTGGGATCTCTCAAGAGAGTGCAGCAGGTGTTTTAGCTACTGTCATACCTCAGGTCATAGATCTGGCAACAAGAGGAGAAGCAACGGTCATGGATGAGATGCTCTCTAATGCCGGTGGGCCTAATGGGGCTATGGAGATACTGAGCAAGATGTTTCGTTAAACGCTCAGATACCTTATAAAAACCCCCTATATAGAACATTTTATAAGGTTTTCTATTGAAAGGTACATATTTATGGCCTATAAGCGTCGCTATAGTGAATAGCCTTATAAAATATGTTAGATTATAATGTTTTGCATTAGTTAACCATTCTGGAAATATATTTTTTTATATTCTTAACTTTTTAATTGAAGGGAAAAGTTTCCTTTTAACTGCTTATTTGTCAAATCAAGCAACACTTTTAATATACTCCTGATACGAATATTACGTTATAATCAGACATATTATACATTTAGACACAAATTAATGCCAAGGAGTCTTTATGAATAACTCAAAAGTTATTACCGAAAGAGTTAGTCGTACCGTGTACGGTCTCATCAGTTTATCACTCGGACTTATTAGTCTCACTATGATAGGGTCAGCAATTTATGATGTTTGGGCTTCACTACATGAGCATACACTGCTTACCAAAGCACTTCTCGATGCAGTCGGCTTCATTGTGATTGGAACAGCAGTTTTTGATGTGTCGAGATTTTTAATGGAGGAAGAAGTGTTCAAAGTTCATGGTGAAGAGAGCAGCATGAAACAGAGAGTTACTTTGATCAAATTTCTCGTTATCATTATTATCGCTGTCTCGCTTGAGGCATTGGTATTCGTTTTTAGCGCAGCAAAAAAAGATATCAGTTTATTGGTGTAC
>JBNLDB010000204.1:0-3064 GCA_050304115.1 Sulfurovum sp.
AAAAGATTACCAAAACGTACAAAGGCCGCAGTAAGCGCACCAGGGATGGCTACACGTGAAAGTAGCCACATATAGGGTGTATTGTAACGTTTTGAAAATACATAAAGAGCGATCAAGACACCCGCAAGTCCTCCATGACTCGCAAGTCCGCCTTTCCATACTTTGAGTATCTCAAGGGGACGAGAAAGATAAAACTCCGGTTCATAGAAGAAACAGTGTACCAAACGTGAACCCAGTACTGCACCTGCCATAACATAGATCAGCATCGCATCAAGGACAGAGGGATTTTTACCTTCGCGTTTATAGATCTTGTTGAGGATCATAAGTCCAAGAAAAAATGAACCTACAAAGAGCAGTCCGTACCAACGAAGCTGCAAAGGACCCAGTTCCAGGATATTGGGATTGACGTTCCAGATAAAATGTTCCATAGAGTATAGCCCTTTCTGTAATTCAGAGTATTATACTCGAAATTATTTAATACACTTTTATATGTAGAATAATTACTCTTTTGGGAGCTTTTTGGTCATATAGTAATACCCTCCACCTACAACAATAATAGATGCAATGAGCAGAATGATACCGATTTTAATACCTTCATCCATAGGATTCCCCTTTTAGCTGTTTATTTTTTCTTTGATCTCTCTGGCAAGAGCAGAGATCTTCGTGATCTTCTGTGTACTGCTCAAACTTTCATCTAAAAGGACTTTGACAAAGGCAGAACCTACGATCACTCCATCTACACCTTTGGCTTTCTCTTTGGCAGTATTTTGATCTACCCCGAACCCTACATAGACCGGTGTATCTGTAAATGCTTTAATATCCGTGATGATCGGCTGCAGATCTTCGCTTTGTCCAGAGCCAGTGATACCCGCATATGCCACCAGATAGATGAATTTTTTTGCATTGGTCACGATCTGTTCGATACGGGCTTTGGAGTCTGTAGGTGCAATGAAATCTATCAGGGTCAAGCCTGCAGCTTCCATGGCCGGTTTATAGGGCTTTGCTTCTTCCAAAGGAAGGTCTGGGATAATGAAGCCGTTCACACCGGCTTTATTCGCTTCACGAATGAACGTATCCAAGCCTTTATGGTAAAAAGGATTGAAGTATCCCATCCACAGGGTATCGATATGAGGCGCGATCTTCGCAGATGCTTCAAAGAGATGGTCAAGTTTAAAACCGTTCTCTAAGGCTTTCAGGTTGGCTTTTTCAATGACGGGCCCATCCGCTACAGGATCTGAAAAAGGCATGCCCAGTTCAAGGGTATCTACACCTGCTTCCGCTAACGCTAAAGCAGCATCAATTGTAAATTCCAATGAAGGAAAACCGGTGGTAATATAGGCAACTAAATTTTTCAATGTGAACTCTTTTATGACAATATGTAATATATTTTTGTTATTATACATTTTTTAGATAAAATGAGAAACATTAAGACAAGAAGAGGAATTTCTGCTCTTTAGTGTTCAAACCGAAGCGCTCTAAGCAATGCAAAGACGTGTAGGAAATACAAATTATGTAGGAAGATGATGAGTATTCATACCCCCAAAATAGAAAAAAAAGTAACTTTATCGACCATTGCAAAGATGAAAGGTGTGGAACCTATTACGATGGTAACAGCCTATGATGCATTGTTCGCACAGCTCTTTGATGGTGAAGTAGAGATGATACTTGTCGGTGACAGCCTTAACATGAGTTTTCTGGGAAAAGATGACACACTCTCTGCAACCATGGATCAGATGATCTATCATACACAGGCCGTATGCAATGGTGCGACTCTGCCTGTGATCGTATTGGATATGCCTTTTGGTACCTACCTTTCACCTGAAGTTGCGGTCCAAAATGCAACCAGAGCATATCAGGAGACCAATGCACAAGCGGTCAAGATAGAAGGGGGTAAGGAGAGAGCACATATCGTTGAGGCTTTGACACAAAACTCCATTGCCGTGCTTGGACATATAGGGCTTATGCCACAATTCATACGTAGTGAGGGCGGCTATAAGATACGGGGGAAAGACCAGGCTGATATCGATAGATTGGTTGAAGATGCCAAAGCGATCGAAGCGGCCGGTGCATTTGCCATCGTCGTGGAAGGAGTGAAAGCAGAAGCGGCCAAAGCGATCACTGAAGCGGTCTCGGTACCGACCATCGGTATAGGGGCAGGGAATGCCACAGACGGGCAGGTCCTGGTCTGGAGCGATATGTTCGGCTTTTTTGAAGCCTTTAAACCGAAGTTCGTCAAGCAGTATTTTGATGGAGCAAAACAGGTACGTGAAGGGATTGAAGCCTATCGTAATGAGGTCAAAGCCAGGGAATTCCCTAGTGATGAATATAGCTATTGAGACAGGAAAAAATAACTAAAGGTTTGCTTGCTATGGGGATGATTACAGGGTTCTATTTAAATGGCTGCAGTGACAACAGATCAGTATACTTCCCGGAAGCCAGAGCAGGTTCTGCTTCCGATATAGAGGATAAACTGCTCACAACACAGGCATTACGGGATATGGATATTAAAGTAGATAGTCAAAACGGTAAAAACATTTTATTGGGTGCTGTTCATACGCAAAAGCAGAGATTTTTGGCAGGTTCTGTCGCGCGTTCCGTTGAAGGTTCAGGCATTGTAGTCAATCGATTGGTGGTAGAGTAAAAAATGGAACGTATGGTTGAGATAGAACGTTTTGATGAAGAGGTTTCGTATGAAGCGACACTTCGTCCCAGTTCGTGGGATGAATATATCGGTCAAGAGAAGATCAAAAAGAATCTGAAGGTCTTTATAGAAGCAAGCAAAAAAAGAGAAGAGGCGTTGGATCACATCCTCTTTTTTGGACCTCCGGGCTTGGGGAAGACGACGATTGCAAATATCATCTCTACAGAGATGGGGGCCAATATTAAAACGACCGCTGCACCGATGATCGAAAAAGCAGGAGACTTAGCGGCACTGCTTACCAATATCGAAGAGGGGGACATTCTCTTCATCGATGAGATCCATCGTATGTCCCCGGCTATAGAAGAGATACTCTACCCGGCCATGGAAGATTTCCGTCTGGATATCATTATAGGTTCGGGTCCT
>JBNLDB010000205.1:0-3062 GCA_050304115.1 Sulfurovum sp.
ATCGACTGGGGCCGTTTCAGCGGCAGTGATGGTATAGAAAGTCGATTTTGTAGCAATGATGCATGTGACTAGTTTGTTTTGCATATTACCATGGAAAAGGAACATACATGTTTAAAGATCGTAAAGATGCCGGTCAAAAACTGGCTGCAGCGCTACAGAGATTCAAAAAAGAAGCCCCTTTGGTATTCGCAATTCCAAGAGGTGGTGTGGAGCTGGGATATGAAATTTCCCGGGCGCTTGACACAGACTTTTCACTGCTGATCTGCAGGAAACTCCCTTTCCCACACAATACAGAAAGCGGCTTTGGTGCAATAGCAGAAGATGGTTCACTCTATATCAATCCTTCAGCTGCTTCTTCAGTCTCTGATAAAGAGATAGAAGAGATCATCGCAGAACAAAGCCATGAAATACAAAGACGTATCCAAACGCTAAGAAAAGGAAAAGCACTTCCTTTGATAGAAGGACGTACAGTGATATTGGTGGATGACGGTATCGCTATGGGATCGACCATGCATGCGGCAGTGGAACTGTGTAAAAAAGCAAAGGCACAAAAGATCATCATAGCTGTGCCTGTTGCAGGACATCAAACGATAGAAAAATTTTCTGAAATGGTTGACGAAGTGATAGTATTGGAATCTCCTGTACCTTTTTATGCTGTCGCCCAAGTCTATGAGAACTGGTATGATGTAAGTGATGAAGAGGTATTACGTTTTTTAAAAAAATAAGATGGCTGTTCATACCCTACAATACTTATATCAAAAGTATCAGCAGGGTATATTATCATAGTCTTATACGCTGTAGTAATCATCTACTCTTTTACTATACCTTTCATAAACTGCTGTAGATCTGCCGGAAATGGGAAGATCACCGTATTTGTTTTATCATTGGATATATCACTCAGCGTCTGAAGATAACGCAGTTGGATCCCATGAGGATTATCGCTAAGCACTTTAGCTGCTTCAACAAGATTTTTACTTGCTTCAAGTTCTCCTTTGGCATTGATCACTTTTGCACGACGTTCCCGTTCCGCTTCCGCCTGTTTCGCAATAGCACGTACCATACTCTCATCAAGATCTACATGCTTAATCTCTACATTGGAAATCTTGATACCCCATGTATCGGTCTGTTTATCAAGTATCTCCTGTATATCAAAATTCAATTGTTCGCGTTCTGCAAGCATTTCATCAAGTTCATGCCGACCCAGAACAGAACGAAGGGTCGTCTGAGCAAGCTGACTGGTCGCAGCGTAGAAATTCTCTACCTGTATGATCGCTTTTTCAGGATCGACTACACGAAAATAGACTACGGCATTGACACTCACAGAAACATTATCATGAGAAATCACATCTTGTTCCGGGACATCCAAAACAATGATACGCAGATCCACCCGTTCCATTCTCTGTACAAACGGTATCAATATGATCAGACCAGGACCTTTTACTCCGGTAAAGCGACCAAGCGTAAAAACCACTGCACGCTCATACTCACGTAATATACGAATGGCAGATGCCAAAAAAATGATCAATATCATCACGATATAGACTGTAGTCATTGGTAATATAGGTAACATCATTTACTCCTTTATTGGATTGACGTGCAGCATCAGTCCGGATAGACTCTCTACACGTACCTTTTGACCGACTTCCAGTAGGCTGTCAGATTCGGCATACCACACTTCACCATGGCAACGGACACGGTATCCCTTTTCAGACGTTTCAAGGACTTCGGCTGTTGAACCGATCATCTCATCAACGCCGGTAACTATTTTAACTGATCTTGATTTTATAAGGAAACGGATCACAAAGATGAAAAAAGCCAGACTCACCAAGGTGAAGGCAATAATAAGGGGAATGGAGACCCCGCTTCCCAGTGTATCGGTATCAAATAGAAGCAGTGAACCAAAGGCAAATGCTATCACACCGCCGATACCCAAAATACCAAATCCTGCGATCAAGACTTCAGCAACCATGAAGGCGATACCCAAGAGTATCAGCAGTAATCCTGCATAATTAAAAGGAAGCATATTCAGTGCATATAAAGAGATCACACCTGATATGATCCCAATCACTCCGGGGACTATGCCACCTGGATTAAGCAGTTCAAAGAAGATCCCGTATATGGCTATGAGCAGGAGTATATAGGCAATATTCGGGTCGGTAATGATGATCAGGAGTTGTGTTTTCCAGTCAGGTTCAAAGGTAACTATGACAGCATTTTTTGTACTGAGTGTCACCTCTTTTCCAGAAACTCTAAGGCGTGTTCCATCCAGTTTATTCAAGAGTTCAGCAGTATTCTCTGCCATCAGATCTATGACATGGTAGCGCAGTGCATCTTTGGCAGAAATACTTTTTGCCTCTGTTACTGCCTCTATTGCCCATGTGATATTGCGATCATTCAACTCTGCCAGACTTTTGATGTAGGCCGTTGCATCATTGATGACCTTTTTCTCAAGAGATGAAGGTGAACTCGTATTTGCTTCGCTCATTTGTGCTACAGGCATCAGACTGACCGGTGTAGCTGCACCGAGGTTGGTTCCGGGTGCCATGGCAGCCACATGAGATGCATAGAGAAGATAGGTTCCTGCACTTGCAGCACGTGCACCTTTTGGAGATACATAGGTGATAACAGGAAGGTACTGTTCGTGATCTCCTGTATCATCTCCCGCATAGAGGTAGAAAGGCCTCCAGGGGTATCCAGTTCGATCAATATCATCTGCGCATTCTCCTGTAATGCCGCTACCATCCCCTCTTTAATATAGTCACTGCTTGCAGGTCCTACTGCACCTTTTATCTCTAATTTTATGACCGTAGGGGTACTGGCCAATAGTGGCACAAATGTTATAAGAAAGAAAAAAAGTAAGCGTTTCATCTTATGCACCTCTCATACAGTATAAAAATAACTTATCCCTATAATATCCAATAAGTAAATAGAAATCAATATATTTGTGTTAAAATATATAAAAGGCAGTTATACAGTGCTGCACAGTTCAAGAGGTTTGGATATATTCCTTTATATAAATACATGATATACATGCATGGAGGTAGTATTATGGAAAGCTATAT
>JBNLDB010000206.1:0-2982 GCA_050304115.1 Sulfurovum sp.
TCTGGTCCCCCATGTACCTTTGATACCCATGTAACGCAAGTCGGCCAGGTCACTCTCATATCCTGTCGCCAACACAAAGTTTTTTGCACTGTACGCCCCCACACTCCATAATCCATCATTTTGTGTGATCTCTTTTACTTCCTGCTTTACGACAGCGATGTTTGAGAGTAAAAATTCACACACCTCTTTTGCATCACACACCCCGGCTTCGGGAAAATAAAAACTCTCAAACGCAACACCTATACCTTGTTCGTGGAGTTGCTCGGATGTGTAACTCTCATACCTGTTTTCATTAAAAGGTGCATACTCGGAAAATTTTTGTGCATCTGTTTCATCTTTGGGGATGCGTATCACACCAGTCTGGTGAAAATAGGAAGGGCATGTTGCAAGATAAAAATCTTTGGCAAAAGAAAAAGCTTGATTGGTCAATGTTTGAAGCAGTGATCCTTTGCCTATCTTGGGAGAGACAAAAGCCCCCGCTGCTCCAGAGCCGCCGGAGGCGATACCTCTTTTATCAAGGAGAAGTACCTTTTGGCCTTTTTGTCTTAATATATAGGCTGTTGTAGCACCTGCGATACCTGCACCGATAATGATAGTATCGTAGGTTTTAGGCATAGTCTCTAGACCGATATCTCTTTAATATCCGCAATATTTCTAAACGTTTTATAGATAGAGCCTATGGTATAAAGTCTGTTTTGTTGTAATTCTTCATCTTCAGTGTTAACAAGCACATCATCAAAATACGCATCAAGTTCACGTTTGAGTCCAAAGAGCGCTTCGAGTTCTTCCTTATAGTTACTGTAGGTAGCGTTGATCACTTTTTCATAGGCATTATAGAGTGTGACTTCAGCATCTTCTTTAAACAATGCAATATCTATCTCTATGCTTGATTCGATGTCTACATCTTTAGAGATATTGGCGACACGTTTAAAGGTAGTGAATTGTTCTTTAAATGCATCACTACTTACGATCTCATTGAGTGCAGCAACTTTTTTAGCGATCTCATTGATATCTCTTTCTCCTGAAGCAAGTACAGAAGCAATCACTGACGGATTGGCATCAAATGACTTGTTGATACGCTCTATGATGAATTCACTTAAGAGATCCGTATCGAAGTCATTGTAGTTGCCTTTGAGCAATGCGATGATATCATCGATGTTAAAAGGCAGATCATAGGCTGTGACTATTCGTACAATACCATTGACCGCACGACGCAATGCAAAAGGATCTTTAGAACCTGTAGGGATTTTTCCCACGCTAAAGAGTCCAAAGAGTGTATCAAGTTTAATACTCATCGCTACAATAGAGGAGAATACAGAACTTGGAAGTTCAGCACCCTCACCCACTGGCATATACTGCTCTTTAATCGCGTTATATACAAGCTCTTCTTCACCCAGTGCCTTGGCATAATAGTATCCCATAAGTCCCTGCAGTTCCGTAAACTCATACACCATCTCACTCATAAGGTCCGCTTTTGCAAGGTTTATTGCCTTGTCCATGGCCTTCTCAAGTACGGAAGAACTTTCCCCAGTGTCTGATTCTACTCTATCCATGTAGAGGGCAAGCAGTCTGATAGCGATATTATTTTCTCTTTTGATCTTATCGGCAAGTGTCCCTAGACCATCTATGAACTGTACCTTCTCAAGACCATCAGTGCTCAGTCCATTCTTAAGGTCATTTTTGTAGAAGAAGAGTCCATCAGCCAAACGCGGTTTGAGTACACGTTCATTTCCTGCGATCACTTTACTGTAATCATCTGTATAGGCATTGGAAACCACCACAAACTTGTTGGCTATTTTCCCATGTTCAAAAACAGGGAAATAACGTTGATGTTCTTTCATCGACGTGATGATCACTTCAGGCGGGAGTTCCAGGTAAAGTTCATCAAAAGAGCCTACCAGTGCTTTAGGGTTCTCCGTGATCGCTACCACTTCAGCCAGTAGTGCTCTATCTCTTTCTATGATGATATTGTGTGTCGACTCCAAAGCATCAAATTCAGCCAAGATCTTCGCTTCGCGGTCCTTAGGATGCAGCATCACGGCACACTCATCCAATAGTCCTTCATAGGCATCTATCGTAGGAACTTCAACTGCGTCATAGGTCACCATACGATGCACATAGGTTTTTGTGTCTGCATGCACACCAAAAAGTTCTACCGGGACAGAAGCATCACCCATTCTTACCTGTAACCAGCGTATAGGTCTTATATATTCATCTGTTCTTGAGCCCCAACGCATCATCTTTCCAAATGCCATAGAGTCCAGCCATTTACCTAACATCTCTTGAAGAAGAGAAACCGTTTCAGCCCCTTTCTCTTCTTTTTTGAAATAGAGTACTTCTTTTCCGTTCTTCTCTGCACGACCAAGTGCATCAAAGCTCACACCACATTTACGTGCAAATCCCTGGGCTGCTTGCGTAGGCTCTCCATCTTTCAGGGCAGCAACCATTGGAGGACCGAATAACTCTACAGTCGTATCTTCCTGACTGACTGGCATTGCAGCATGTTTAAGGACCAATCTTCTAGGCGTATAGATAAATTCAAAATCATTACTAAGATTATACTCTTTCAGTATATTTTCCCAAGATTTTTCAATGTTATTCACGATTTTAAGTAGTGGTATAGCCGGTAACTCTTCTACACCGATTTCGATAAGTAGTGCTTGTGTCATTTAGGGTTTCCTAGTGAAATAATAATGGATAATATTTTACCTAACAGTTGGTAAAGAGGGGGTTAGTCCTTTCTTTCCTCTCTATCAGCCTCATCTAACATATCAAGACGCCTGCCCTCATCATCAAATTTATTTTTATAGTAATTTTTCACTATACCGAATGTCATAAACACAAATAAAAATATTGCGATGATATAAAGGATATCCCCGAACGACATGTTATTACTCCAGCGTATTGGCGATAGTGATCTTTTCAAACCCTTCGTAGTTTTGGCGCAGTGCATCATAGATGACCACACCCACACTCACACCA
>JBNLDB010000207.1:0-2971 GCA_050304115.1 Sulfurovum sp.
AAACGATCTTACCATCCATGAATATATGTCCGACATCAGCATCGATATAGTTAAGGATATGCCCGGTGTGGGTAATGATGATCGCAGAACGTTCGCGCTGCTCTTTGGGTATCTCTTTTTGAAGTATCTTATTGATCGCTTTGGAGATCACAGCTATATTTTCAATATCAACACCAGATTCAGGTTCATCTATTAAAAGTAGATCAGGGCTTTGTGCATAGAGTTTAAGCACTTCAGCTCTTTTGAGCTCACCACCGGAAAAACCGACATTAAGTTCTCTCTCTAAAAAGTTTTCCATACTGAGGGCCTGAATTTCATCATCAAGGTCCTCTGCACGGTTGATCGCATGAAGAAAGTTTTGGAGTGTTACCCCTTTGATCTTCGGGGGATGCTGGAAAGACATACCTATACCCAGATTGGCGATCTCATCTGTTGTCAACGCTTTTATATTGTTGGATTTTACGTGAATCTCTCCACTGTCAATACTGTAACCGGGAAGTTTTAAAATAGTATTAAGAAGGGTGGATTTACCAGAACCGTTGGGACCGAAAATAACATGCACTTCACCTCTGTCTACGCTCAGATTCATCCCTTTGATGATCTCTTTACTCTCTACAGAAACATAGAGATCGGAAATTTCTAATAGGGGTCTATCCATTTTAAACCCTTTCTTTCTCAGAGACTGTTTCATACACAAATCCAGTGTATATCACTCATATAAATTATATCATAAATATTTCTATGGGTCTGTATGTAGATGTGAAAGTGAAAGGGAAATACCGTGTATTAAAAAAGGTGTTTAATACACGTTGGCAGGCAATGTTATGACGGGGAGCGTCAGTATGGTGTTTAGAGTAATCCCATAGCTAATTTTGCTTCATCGGTCATGCTGTCCTGGCTCCATGGCGGATCAAAAACTATCTCTACATCTACGTCTTCAAGACCCTCTTGACGTGTAGCGATACTTTTGACCAGATCGATGATCACCTGTGAAAATGAACAGGTTGCTGAAGTCAGTGTCATCGTGATCTTAGCTTTTTTCATCATAGAGACTTCATCCGTCCATGTATCGATGTTGTAGACGAGTCCCAGGTCATAAATATTCACCGGAAGTTCAGGGTCATAGATCTCTTTTAAATGAGCGATGATCTTCTCTTTCATCTCTTCATCTGTTGGCTGAGAGTCGATAAATTTTTGTCTCTCTTCTGCCATTTTGTCATTGATGTTCTTCTCTTCACTACTCATGATGTTATCCTTGTTCTTTACATTTTTGTGCGTAGCCATAGACCATATTTAAAAATGCTTCCAAACTTTGCTGACGTACAGGGGAGAGGAGTTCTACCACACCCATATCATGAAGTTTAGCAGGGTCAAAACTGAGTATCTCATCAGCTGGACGGTTGGAGAATATGTCTAAAAGAAGAGTCAGCATACCTTTGGCCATCTCAGAAGTACCTTCACCACGAAGTTTGAGTATACCATTTTCACATTCTCCGACAAGCCATGCATCAGAAGCACATCCCTTGACATAAGTATCATCATTCTTCAATTCATCAGGGAGTGTCGTATGACGTTTTCCCAAATCAAAGATATACTCTAACTTATCATTATCCGTAGGGAAAAGTTCAAAATCTTCTTTATACCTTGCTACTGTCTCTTCCATATTCATTAGTTATCCTTTTTATGTACTAAGTAAAAGACCTCTTCAAAGGCTTTTTTGATGCGCTCTTGATGTCTACTGTCCTTCACCGTCTCGATCAGTGTATTTGCAAAAGCGATCACCAGTATTTTTCTGGCTTCAACACGACTGATACCTCGGCTTTGTAGGTAGAAAAGCTGTTTTTCGCTGAGTTGTCCGGTCGTTGCACCATGACTTGCTTCCAACTCATCAATATAGATCTCAAGTTGCGGTTTTGCAGCCATATATGCTTTATCGTGGAGTAGTATCGCTTTAGAGTTCTGCTCAGCTTTGGTATATTTACCACTCTTTTCTACACGAATAAGTGCATCAAAGATACCTCTTGACTCACCGTCCAAGATGTTCTTCGCTTCCTGTTTAGAGGTCGAATGTTCACCACGATGTACGATCTGAGAGACAGTACCTCTTTTTGCTTCACTGTTGAGATAGAGAAGGTGACCTGCATCAACATGGGCACGCTCATCTAATTCTACTTTGAGTAGCTGAAGGGCATTGTCTCCACCCAGATCAAAGCTTTTGAATACGGCATGTGCATTTCTGGCAACATTGATCTTATGTGAAGCAACCATGCTATAACCGCTATGTTGCATACGCTGCATTTTAACCACACGTAAGGAAGAGTCTTGTGCAATATGCATATCATACCCATACAGTACAAGCGAATTCTCGATATCTTCTTCTACAAAGTTCTCATACACGGTTGCATGGCGGTTCGCCTGTGTATAAAGCACGATACGGTAATTGATCAGTGCATTGCTTTGTGTAAACTTATGCTCTATCTCTACCTCTGTGTCTCCATCCAGCTCTATTTTGATCGCTTGTGGTGAGAGTAGGTGTCCAAGGTAATAGAGCGGATCAAAATGATCCATATCGATCTGGCCACATGCTTCATTGTATATACGTAATCCTTGTGGAGCAGCTACCACCACACCATCAACGATCTCTATCTTATCAGAGACTCTAGGCGTTTTAGGCACATAGGTTAGTGTTTTGTACTCTTTTTCCAGGAGTTTTTCTACATCAAAGTAGCGATACTCTTCTGACTTTTTACTCGGAAGCCCCAGTGATACAAAACGCTCTACCAAGATATCTCTATCTTTTATATCCAACAAGCCATTGACTTCTTGCAGGTTTTTGTTTTTAAGCGTTGAAAGGTTCATTACTCTTCCTCTATCGCGTCATATCCGGTATCTTCAAGCTGTGCTACAAGCTCTGGCCCTGCTGTTTTGATCACTTTCCCATCTTTGAGTACATGGATATAATCAGGTTGGA